>JAGQPV010000585.1 GCA_020426545.1 Planctomycetaceae bacterium | reverse complement strand
ACAGACGCGAAGTGATCGACCAGTGCCGCACGCGGATTCTGCTGGCGCTCAACCTGGCTTCACCCGGAGAAACCACGCCCGATGGCTGCTTTGCCGATGAGGCACGGGCCAGTGTCTCCGCCTGTGTGGAGACGCTGGCCAGCGGAGATCCCGCTCTGTGGGGCATTGCCTGCAACGTGAGCGAAATCGCCTGCGAGCAAATTGACCCGCAGCTGATTCTGCGGCGCGGTCTGGAAGCGGCGGAACAGGCCGGGAAGCCTTTGCTGTTCGGCGTGCATCACCCCGCCCGCTGGTCGTGGGAGGAACAGTTGTCGCTGCTGCGGCCGGGTGACGTGATGACCTACCTGTATCGCGATGAAGCCTGGAATATTGTCGAACTGCACCCGGCCGGTGAACCCGCCGGGAACAGCAGCAGGCCGCAGATCAGGCCGGCGGTGCGGGCCGCCCGCGAGCGGGGAATTCTGTTCGATGTCGGGCACGGATGCGGGTCGTTCGTATTTCCCGTGGCGCAGTCCGCCCTGGCGGCCGGGTTTCCTCCCGATACGATTTCCACCGATGGCCAGCTGCGGCACGTGGGCTGGAACCCGGTGCACGATCTCCCCCGCGTGATGTCCAAGCTGCTGGCCGCCGGCATGCCGGAAGCAGACGTCTTCGCGGCGGTCACCAGCCGGCCGGCGCAAATTCTGGGCCTGGCGGGAGAAGTCGGCGAACTGACTCCCGGTGCCTGTGCTGATCTGACCGTGCTGGAATGGCAGGACGATGCACCCGCACTGACCGACATTCGCGGCAATGCGATTCCCGGTGGCTGCTGGTCCGCGGTGCATGTGATTCGCGGCGGGCAGTCCGTCGCGGAACATGGCCAGCTGGTCGATCCCTGATTCCCGGCGGGTCAGCGTACTACTTCTGCTGGTCGAACAGCAGCGGCAGCATTTCGTGTCCGCGAATCCGCAGACTGGTGCCGGAGGCTTCGGTTTCTCCGTACGTTCGTGCGGAATCGGCAGCCAGCCCCGTGCCGCACATGGCAAACGGCACGGCTCCGTGGCTGTGCGTCCGGGTTCTTAAGAAGGTGGGATGATCGGGCGAAATCAGCAGCCGGTAACCGTCAGGCTGCTGCTTCAGGGCCTCATGCACCGGGCGGACGATGTGTTCGTCGATCTGCTCCAGTGCTTCAATTTTCGCCGCCGTATTCCCCTCGTGAGAGGCTTCGTCGGAAGCCTCCACATGCACCACGACAAAGTCATGCTGCGAGACCGCATCGATGGCGTACGCGCCTTTGGCGGCATAGTCAGTGTCGAGATAACCGGTGGCGCCCGGTACGGTGATGATCTCCCAGCCCAGCAGCCGGCCCAGCCCGCGGAGCAGATCCACCGCGGTAATCACGGCACCGCTCAGGCCAAACCGTTCCTGGAAAGGCACCAGCGCCGGCCGACTGCCCTGCCCCCACAGCCAGATCTGCGTGGCTGGTGGCTCGCCCCGCTGCTGCCGCTGCTGGTTCACTTCCGCCTCGGCGAACAGCTCGCGGCTGCGGTCCATCAGTTTCCGCAGATCAGCGGAACCAGGCCCGGCGGGCAGAAATTTCTCCACCGGCTGGTCGGTGATATCGTGCGGGGGAATGGTGAGAGTTTCCGCCGTATAAGGGGCAGCGGTCCCCCGGCTCCGGTCGAGCAGCAGGTTGCGGTAGCTGACTCCCGCATGAAACTTCCACCGGGTATCGCCGCACAGGTCCCGCTGCAGCAGTTCGATCAGCCCGCGGGCATCGGCATCGCCAATCTGCTCGGCGGTGAAGCTCTTCATCACGCCGTCGATGATCGTGACCAGATTACAGCGAATGGCCCAGTCGTCGGCTCCCAGCTCGATCCCCTGCGCGGCAGCTTCCAGCGGGGCCCGCCCGGTGTGATATTTCAGCGGGTCGTAGCCGAACAGGCTCATCGTGCCGACATCACTGCCGGAGGGCATGCTCTCGGGAACCGTCTCGGCCAGACCCAGCACGCCCTGCTGCGCTTCCGCATCCATGCCCGGTGTGCGGGCCGCTTCCACGGGCGTCTTCCCGCCCAGGCTCTGCTGCGGTTCGTCGGCACAGCCATCGGGAATTACCAGCACGTATTTCATCGCATCCTCGCGTTGAACGGCCACCTGCACCGCCGGCCCTGCAGAGGAACCGGCTGTTGAACATCATCCGTTGTCTGACGGGTTATTCCGCCGGTTTCTCCACCGGCACAAACTGCACCGCGTCGATCACCACATAGCCCGTCGTGCCTTCCGTGCTCACTGTCACACTGGTCTGTTTTTCAGCAGGCAGGTCGAACGTGCCGAGTTTCACGCGGCTGAGCCCCTCGGTCGGTTTCTGCGCATTCACCCGAACGGTCTGATGGACTCCCGGTGCTCGCACGGTCACCGGAATCGCCGCATCCCGGTTAGGGTTCGCCGTGTAGAAGAAGTACACATCGTACCGGCCACCGCGGGGCAGGTTCGGAATGTAAACCGCCCGCTTCCCGCCCTTGCCTTCCTGGCTGTCGTGCCGGTAACTGCTGCCGACAAATCCCCGAACGGAAGAACTCACGCCCCAGCTGCCGGTCAGCTCGGCTTCGCTGTCGTCGACGACAATGCCCTTGAGAGTCGAGATATCAACCGGCTGCGGCGGACGCGGGCCGTCCCATTCCAGCTCCTGCCCGTCGGCTTCCAGCCGCTTCCGCAGCTTCGCGTAATCGAGAGCCTGAATCGTGTCGAGCTGATCCTCAATTGCCAGGCAGGCAGCGGTCGCGGCCGACTGGCCCAGCACCATGAACACCGGCTCCATGCGAATGGATCCGTAGGCAATGTGCGAGGCCGACAGACACGCGGGCACCAGCAGGTTGCGGCACTCGCTCTGTTTCGGCCGGATGGATCGCCAGCTGATGGCATACGGCGCGAACCCGCCCACCTGCACGTCGCCCTCGTTCCGCACATGGCCTTCCGCATTCACATACCGCTGGATGTTGTGCGAATCCATGGTGTAGGCGGCCAGGCCCACCGGGTCGTCGATGATTTCCCGGCCCTGGCAGTGGTGCTGCGTCATCACCACGTCGGCGATCATCCGCCGGGCTTCGCGAACATACAGCTGATGCGGCCAGTGCCCGGTTTCCGTGAACTCGTCCTTCGCCGGCTTCCAGGTCTGAAAATGCTTCCGCACTTCGGCGGGCACGCGTTCATGATTGGCCAGCGTCCACATCAGGCCCTGCTGCCACGAGAGGTGCCGCTGGAAGATTGCTTCGCGTTCCTCGTAGCCGGCATCGGGGTAATCGTAGTTCTGGCCGATGAAATCCGTCGAGATGGCAAAGTTGTTGTTCGTATCGGTCTTGCGGTTGGGCATCAGCGAAGGATGCCACGGCACCCGGTGGTCGCCCGCCTCAAAGTTCCGCAGCAGCAGCTCATACCACGTAGGATCGTAATCGGCCGGCCTGACCCACTCCGCCTGATTCTCCGGCACATCGGTCGTGCACATGCGGAAGCAGTAGGCCTGCACCTTGCGGTCTCCGCTGCCATCCGCCGGCAGCGGTTTCGGGTTGATGCCAGGCAGCAGGCCGCTGGAGGGATCGCCCGGCACCACATATGGATCGACGGGTTTCACAAACTGATGGTGCACCGCATTCCGCACCTGCACACCGTTCAGAGTTTCGCCGTAAACGTCGTTCGCCTCCCGGCCCACGTGATACTTCACGCCAGCCGCGGCCAGCAGGTCGCCTTCGTAGGTGGCGTCGATGAACATCTTTCCGTAGATGATCTGACGGCTCTCCAGCCGGATGGAGGTGATCCGCCCGTCCTGCAGCGTCACGCCGTTGTCACGGTCCAGCCGGCCGTTGAGCAGCACGTTTACCCGTGCCTCGTTCAGCAGGTCCTCGTAAATCGCTTCCGCCACGTGCGGCTCGAAGGTCCACATCGAGTCGTCACCCGGCCGCTGCCGGCGGCTGGTATAGGTGCCCTGTTTCTGCCACCTCCAGG
>JAGQPV010000584.1 GCA_020426545.1 Planctomycetaceae bacterium | reverse complement strand
GAGCAGCCGGCTGACCTATAATACATGCTGAGAAGAAGTGCAGGGCGGTTCCGTCCCGTTCAGCGGGAGCCGGAGCAGCCAGAGACCCTGGAGAGATGACAGAGTGGCCGATTGTGCGGCACTGGAAATGCCGTGTCCTCCGAAAGGGGGACCGGGGGTTCGAATCCCCCTCTCTCCGCTTTCGATGTTTCACTTGAGGCGCTAAGCTGTTTATCAGAAACAGTTTAGCGTCTCTTTTTGCGCGGTGACACAGCCCTCCCGGTGCACAACTGGTGCACACAGTGTGCACGGGAGGCAGGTATGGTTCGCCGCCGCAGGAAGGGCCAGCGCACGCGCATTGGCCAGGTTTCGTACTACCCCCATCACGGGGCCTGGTACATCTACTACCGGGATGGCCGAACGCCCGTCCGCCGACGAGTTGCCGACACCGAGGACGAGGCCGCAGCGATTGCGGCCCAGATCAACGGCCAGCTGGCAACATCCGGCCGGACGCCGTTCTCCTTCACCCCGCTCAGCGTCGCGGAGCTGCGGCGGCGGTTCCTGGATTACCACGAACAGGTGTCGCGTTCGGCGCTGGCCACGATCCGGCGGTACCGTACCGCCACGCTGCATCTGGAAAACTTTGCCCGCGAGACCGGGCAGCTGGAACGTGCTCACGAGATTGACGCGGAGCAGTTCACCGCCTGGCTGCGGCAGCAGCACGTCTCACCGAACGGGCATCCGAACACGGCCCGCCGGCCGCTGCGGGACAAGGGGCTGCGGTACGTCCTGGAAGTCTGCCGCTCTCTGTACGCCTATGCCGCCCGACAGCGGCACCTGCCGCCGTACGCCGACAATCCCTTTTCATCCCTCCGCATCGAGCGAATGCGGGTCGAAGACGCCAGACCGGTGTTCGTGTTCGACGCCGGCAGTGAACTCCGCTTTCTGCAGCAGGCCGATCCATGGTCCTTCACCATTCAATTCACGCTGGCCAAGACCGGTCTGCGGCCGGGTGAACTGGCGCACCTGCTGATCGAGGATCTCGACCTTGAGGATGGCTGGCTGCGTGTCAGCAACAAGGCGGAACTGGGCTGGCGGATCAAGACCGGCCGCGAGCGATCAGTACCCCTGATCGGCGAACTGGTCGATGTCCTGCAGCAGACAGTCGGCACCCGAACTGCGGGGCCGGTGTTCCTGCGGCACCAGTTCGTGCCGGGCAACTCTCAGCTGACCGATTTCAGCCGGACTGCTCTGCAGCACGCGCTGAACCAGCGAATCAGCGGGGCGGAACGTGACTCAGGCGGGCCGCTGTCCCGCGAGATCCAGGCCCGTCTTGCCCGCTCTGTCTGGCGGGATGCCGGGGCAGTCCGCAGTGACAGAATCCGCACCACTTTCATTCGCACGGCGAAGGCGGCCGGTCTGCCGGCAGCCACCTGCCCGAAGAGTTGGCGGCACACATTCGCCACGCTGCTGCAGGATGCCAGCGTCGATCCGCTGATCCGGCAGGTCACGCTTGGCCACAGGCCGACTGATGACGCCCGGGGCGGCCTGGGGATGACCGGTGTCTACACCCACACGCGGGCCGAGACGCAGAAACGCGAAATCGAACGCGCCCTGCGGCTGTGGCCCGACTCGCTCACGTACGCCCGCCAGCGGGCCGAAATGCTGCGGGAGCAGCACTGAACCTCACAACCTCTGGTACGTCGCTGGACTTCCACCATGGAAGCCGCAAGGGAATGCAGATCGCGAAAGGAAACATTCCATGAGCCTCAATCCGCCACTCAAGGCCCGTCACGGGCAGACGCTGAAAGTCATTCTTGTCGGCCGGGTCAGCGACCCGCGGCCGGGCAAGCAGAACAGGGATCAGTCTCTCGGCGACCAGCAAAGCCTGCAGCACCGCTGGCTGGCGCAGCATGCCGGGATGCCCCTCGACATCACCGTAGTTGCCGGCAGCGGCAGTGGTGAACTGCTCGACCGGGAAGAATACGTGGAACTGCAGCGACTGACGAACACGGGGCGGTTCGATCTGGTGCTGACAGAGGACCTTGGCCGGATTGCCCGCCGGGTGGATGCCTATCAGTTCTGCGAACTCTGCGAAGATCGCGGGACGCGGCTGATCGCCATCAACAATCACAATGTCGATACGGAGACGCCAGGATGGCGGGACGCGGCGTTCTTTAACGCCTATTTCTATGAGAAGCACAATCGAGATAAGTCCGAGAACCTGAAGGGACGGCTCCGCAGCCGGTTTCAGGCAGGAGGAGCGCTCGAGCGTCCTCTGTACGGGTACGTTGACCCCGCTGAGGGTGCGAAGCACGATTCGGAACGGCAGAAGGATCCCGAGGCGGAGCCGATCTATGACGAATGGTTCCGCCAGCTGGAAGCTGGCCGCAGCTTCGCGGAGGTGGCTGACTGGCTCAATGCCCAGCGTATCCCAACCGGTCCCTACTGCCATTGTGATCAATGGACCGGAACGCTTGTGGGCCAGTACACCCGCAATCAAATCCTTAAGGGTCTGCGGCGGCGAAACGAGCGGAAGACCAGACGCGTCAACGCCACGGGGAAGTACGTCTCCAGGAAGGCCGATCCGGAGGAACTGCTGACCCGCGACTGCCCACATCTGGCGTTCATTGAGCCGCAGCGATACGACCGGGTGATTCGTCAGCTCTCCGGGAAGAATGGTCATTATCGTCGCAAGGGCAGGGACAGCCAGGATACGCGGCAGCATGTTTCCCGAAAACGCACCCGGTTTCCGGGTCAGATGATCGAATGCGGTGTGTGCGGTCATGGCTACGTGTTCGGCGGACACGGGCAGACCGATCACCTGATGTGCGATGGTGCCAGGAAGCACCGCTGCTGGAACGGGGTCACGGCCGATGGGCCACTGGCCGCCGCAAAGATTACGGATGCCGTGCTGCAGGCGATCGAGCAGCTGCCCGGCTTTGATGAAGCGTTTCTCGAATCCGTCAACGCCGAGGCGAACCGCCTCGACGCAGATGACGAAAAGGAACGCCGTAATCTTGAGCGGCAGATCCGGAAGCTGAACCGCGAACTGGATAATTTCATCAAGTACGTCGGGGCCGGACGTGAGAGCCGCCGTGTTGACGCGGAGATTGCCCGGCTGGAGGAGGAACTGCAGATGCAGGAAGGGATGCTTGACGAGCTGAATGCGAAACCCCGTTCCGTCATCGATATTCCACCGATTGACGAACTCAAATCGCACGCCCGTGCTGCGATCTCTGAAGTCGTCTCCGACGGCTACGAACTCAAACGCGCCATGGAGTCGCTGACTCCAAAAATCGTCGTGTTCCCTCATTGGCTGTGCGATGGCGGCAGAGTTGTGCTGCGGGCTTCATTCCGACTGCAGGCCGCGGGGCTCGTGGAGAATCAGCGGGTCCGGGAGGCACTGAAATGTCCGCTGGAACAGGTGCTGCATGTCAACCTGTTCGATCCGCCTGAGCGGGAGGCATTTCGCGAGCAGGTGGTCCGAATGCGCCAGGGCGACGCACGCGGAAACGGGATGACAGAATACCAGGTGGCCCGTGAACTGGGGATCACAGTCACTGCGGCTCAGCGGGCATCTGCACTACAGCGGAAGATGGACCGGCTCGGGCTGCTCGACCCGTATCTCCGCATTACCGAACCGCCGGAAGACTGTACGAAGCTCCGTCGCCACAGGCATCCCAGATACCGCTTCCAGCCGCTGGAGCATGCCGGTCAGTTCTGACCGGCACAGTTATTAACAGCGTCAGACCGCGCCCCGCATTCGTCTCCGGATGCGGGGCTTCTTCATGCGCCATCAGATATCAGGAGTATCCGTCATGAGGTCCAGCAGTCAGCATGCCAGTCACGAACAAAGAACCACCGAACAGAGCAGAAGCTCGACCAGAGATTTCCTCCAGCTCTTTGCCCGGCACGTAACAGCCAGACTGGCCAGGAAACCCGCAGACTCCCCTCACAGCCGCTCCGGCAGGAAGCAGAAACAGATTACGGAGAAGGGCAGCACAAAC
>JAGQPV010000583.1 GCA_020426545.1 Planctomycetaceae bacterium | reverse complement strand
CGGCAGGCGATGTGCCATCTGACCCATTCTCGGACGTAGCGGAAGCACCGGCAGAGCCAGCCCCCACGGGTGCCATGCAGCAGATGCCGGCCGATGAGGGATTCTTCTCTGACGAGCCGGCAGCACCCCGGGGAACTGCCGCAACCGCACCGGCCCAGCCGGCGGGCAACCCGTTTGACCCCGTGGATGACCTCGCCGCGGAAGCTGCGGCTGCCGGAAGTGGCCAGGCCATGGCCGGACAGAATCCGGCTCAGGGAGCGGCTCCCGTGGAGCAGTTCACACCGGTCGAGCAGCCCGCAGCCGTGGAGCAGTTTACTCCTGTGGAGGAATTCACGCCGGTGGCAACTGCCAGTGAACCGGGCGGGTTTGCGGAAGGGGCCACCGAGCCCGTGCCCGCGCGACCGCTGCCGGGCAATGAGTTCGAACCGGCGGCTGCTCAGGTGCAGACATTCTCCGAACCTGTTCAGCAGACGGTGCAGCACACGGCGAGCGAATCCTTCAGGCCTGCGGCGCAGGGTGCCGCGGGAGGAGCCGTGCAGCTGATTGCGCATGAAGTGCGGTCGAACGAGAATTACTGGTCGATCTCGCGGACACATTATGGAACACCGGGGTACTTCCAGGCCCTCGCGCTGTACAACGCGGCCCGCATTCCCGACCCGAAGAAGATGCGGCCGGGGATGAAGGTGCTGATTCCTCCGGCGGAGGCACTGCATGCCCGCTACCCGAAACTGTGCCCGAAGAATTCGGTGCATGCCCAGGCACAGCTGCCGCCCGAGCAGCCCGTGTTCTTCATTGGCCAGGATGGAACGCCGCGGTGCCGGGTGAGCAAGAGTGATACGCTGTCGCATATTTCGCGGCGTCATCTGGGACGTGCTTCGCGGTGGCTGCAGGTGTATGAACTCAACCGGGACCAGCTCAAAAGCCCTGCAGACCTCAAAGCCGGCATGGTCCTGAAACTTCCGGCGGACGCCAGCCGCGTTCAGATGGCCGGGAACCCTGCCGGCAGCCGATGAAACAGAACAGGCACCGGTTGCCGGCTGCCTTTGTGCTGCGCCGCCCGGTGCATTCCCCGCCAGGAACTGCCGCCGGGCGACAAGGCCTCCCGGGCTGTTCGTTTCTGACAGGGTAGTAGTGGCTGTTCCATGTTTTTTCGCTTTGGCAGCGCCGTTGTTCTGGTCGTCAGCATCTCGCTGACCGGCATCGCGCTGGAAAAGCAGAACCTGGAACTTCGTCGCCGCGTGAGCCGTCAGCACTATCAGCTGGATGCGCTGCTGGAACAGCACGCCCGGCTGCGTCTGCAGACCCAGGAGCTGGGTGCCCCCGTGCGGGTGATTCAGTCGCTGGAGAATGGCGACCTGGAACAGACCGGGCCCGAGCCGGCTTCCCGCGGGGTGGCCCCGCCCAATGCCCGGGCGATTTCTTCCCAGGGCATGCCTCTGCTGCGGTGGCGGGAGCAGGAACTGCCCCGCTATCAGTCTCTGTCGTCTTCCTCCGAAACGGCCCGGTCGCGGGCTGGTGCAGCCGCGCGGTGGAACAGCAGGCAGCCCTCCGTGGATGGCCCGCCTGGAACGGACAGCGGACTCCGATGACAGACCGCCCCGCACAGGCCCCCGGTCCGCAGAAGCCGGTGCGTCGTTCGGGCTTCGCGCCGGGCAAGGTGTTTCGCACGGAAGCTGCGCACCGCCGTCTGCCGGAGAACGCTACGCAGCAAACGTCTTCCCCGGCGGCCTCCGCGACCGTTCGATCCCGTTCCGCGGGAGTTCAGCCCGCCGGCGGGAACTCGACCGGCGACTGGCGGAGGCTGGTGGTGGTCGTCGGTGTGCTGATGGTGTGGTCCGTGATCGGCGGTCGGCTGGTGCAGCTGCAGTGGCTCGACAGTGAGCGGTTCGCGGTGCGGGCCAACAGTCAGCGAACCTTTACGGAAGCGGTTCCCGCCCGACCGGGAGATATCATCGACCGGCATGGCCGGCTGCTGGCTACGACGGTGACTTCCCGCAGTCTGTTTGTTGATCCGTCCCGCATTGAGCCCGGGGAAGACGAGCAGCTGGTGCGGCAGGTGGCTGAGGCGGCCGGAGCGGATGCCGACCGGCTGCTGCAGCAGATCGCCGCCTCGAGAGATCGCCGCTTTCTGTGGGTTCGACGGCGGCTGTCTCCTGAACAGACGGCGGCCGTGCAGGCTCTGAAGCTGCCCCGCCCGGCGTGGGGTTTTCGCGAGGAATACCTGCGGCGGTATCCGCAGGGACGGCTGGCGGCGCAGATGCTGGGCTTTCGGGATATTGACGGTGTGGGCCGGGGAGGGATTGAACAGCATGAGGACCGGCTGCTGCGGGGGCGGGACGGACAGCGGGTGCTGATCCGCGATGCCCGGGGCCGGGTGATTGAAGTGCAGACCGATGCGGTCCGTGCTCCGCATCATGGGGAAGCGGTTATTCTGACTGTGGATGGTGTGCTGCAGCTGTTCGCCGAACGGGCGCTGGATTCGCTGCAGGAGGAATGGGAGCCGAAATCGAGCTGCGCGATTGTGCTGGACCCGCACAGCTGTGAAATCCTGGCGGCTGCTTCGCGACCGACTCTCGACCCGAACAACCCGGGTGAGGCACCGGATGGTGCGTGGCTGAACCGCATGGTATCGATTCTGTTTGAGCCGGGTTCGACCATTAAACCGCTGTTCGTGGCTGCGGCCCTCGATCGGGGTGTGCTGCAGCGGGACGACGTGCTGAACTGCGAGAACGGTGCATGGCGAATGGGTCGGCGGATTCTGCACGACCATCACCCCATGGGCCAGCTGAGTGTGACCGATGTGGTGGTGAAATCGAGCAACATCGGCATGGCGAAGATTGGCGTGCGGCTGACGAACGAGGGGCTGTACCGCACCTTGAGCGATCTGGGGTTTGGCCGGCGGACGGGCCTGCCGCTGCCGGGTGAGCTGACGGGAACGGTTCGACCGCTGGCCGAGTGGACGCTGTATTCGACTGGCTCGGTGCCGATGGGGCACGAGTTTTCGGTGACTCCGCTGCAGTTGATTACCGCGCATGCGGCCCTGGCCGCCGGGGGCCGGCTGCTGCGTCCCCGGCTGACCCGGAGCGAGATTGAACTGCGTCGCCCTGGCAGCCCGGAATCGCTGCAGGATCTTCCACAGGAGGAAGATGACGGGCTGGCGGCGGACAATGGAGCCCAGGTGCTGGCAGCGATTGCGGCGCCGGTGGTGTCCCGGCAGATTCGCGCGGAGACGGCCAGCTGGCTGGTGGAAGAGGTGATGACCGAAGTGGTCAACCGGGGCACCGGCCGGCGGGCAAAGCTGCGGGATTACACGTCGTTCGGCAAGACGGGGACTTCTCAGAAAACGGATCCCGAAACGGGCCGGTATACCTCGGAGAAGCTGGTGACGTCGTACATCTGCGGGGCACCGGCGAAGAACCCGCGGCTGCTGGTGCTGGTGGTGGCCGATGAGCCGGCGGCTAATGGCCCGCGGGGTGGTGGAACGGTGGCGGCACCCACCGCCGCCCGGCTGCTGCACCGGTGTCTGGTTCACCTGCGAGTGCCGCCGGACCGGGTTACTGCCGACCGTCGGTGAGCCGGGGTCGGTGGGTTTCGGTGGGCAGGGGGCCTGCGGAAGCATTGAAGACCACGCCCTTCCCTGCGGTCAGGGTCGTGCCACCCACGTACGTTGTCGTTGGTGGAAGGCACTGCTGGGCAAGCCAGCAGTGGCACCCGGAGGAGGCTCGTCGCCGGCGGGGGTACGCTGAGGCCCTCCCTCAATCCCTGGCAGTGGTCGGTGGACAGGGAGCAGGTGTCAGCGAAGAAGAGAAATCCCCTCACCCCAACCCCTCTCCCTCCGGAGAGGGGCTTCAGATGGGGACACGGGTGGGCAAGCCAGCCGTGGCACCCTGAAAGGGATCTTCAGGCACTGCTGGGCTCGCGGATGCAGCGAAGACCACGCCCTTCCCTGCGGTCAGGGTCGTGCCACCCACGTACGTTGTCGTTGGTGGAAGGCACTGCTGGGCA
>JAGQPV010000582.1 GCA_020426545.1 Planctomycetaceae bacterium | reverse complement strand
AGATCAGCATTCATACCGCCACGGTTGCCGGTCTGGTGACCTTTGCTCTCTTCTGCTGTGGACCGCAGGCCCTCGTGCTGACCCTGCTGATCCCGCTGGTCTCCTGGTCGCGGATTCATCTGGGCCGGCACACACTCGCCCAGACTCTGGCTGGCTCGGCCATGGGCATTGCCTGCTTCTCCACCCTCGGCTTCCCCGGCCTGTAATAGCGCCTGCCCGGAATGGTGTTCTTTTGTGAGGTAATCAAAGGCGGGAAGATAAAGCCAGACCTGGTATCCGCGTGTGCCACTGCTGGCTGGTCCGGCAGTGCCTTTAGAGATGTAATAACCGCTTGGCGCCGCAAGGGTTAGATTCGTCAGGCACAGCCTGACCTGCGGAAGAAATCCAGGCCAGTCAGCCGCATACGACTTGGCCTGAACGTTTCAGCAATCGAACCCGCGTTGAGCATGCGAGTTGCAGCGTGACCGGCTTTTCGGACAGTCACTAAGAGCACCTCGCCGCCGAGCTGTCCCGCCGTCCCCGGTCGTCCGTCGCTGACGGCGCCACGTCGGGTTGTTGACGGGCTGAAACCGGCCACGACATACTGTTCCGCAGTGTGGCCGGGATTTTCAGACAGGCGGTGCGCGTACCACCTCCCGGGCCGCCACGACAGCAGCCGGGGAGGTCACCGATGAATTTTCTGAGCGAGCTGACAGGCTGTTTCGCACAGCCCGCCGCTGAAAACCCGACCGTGGAGATGATCGAAGCGGCCTTCCGGCACCACGGGCTGCCGTGGCGGTACATCAACTGCGAGATCGCTCCAGAGCAGCTGGGTGATGCCGTCCGCGGGGCACGGGCGATGAACTGGGCCGGCTTCAACTGCTCTCTGCCGCACAAAGTGGCCGTCATCGACCATCTGGACGGGCTGGGGGAATCCGCCCGCATTATGGGAGCCGTCAACTGCGTCGTCCGTCGGGACGACCAGCTGATTGGCGAAAATACCGACGGCAAAGGCTTCGTCCAGTCGCTGGAGGAGCACATCAGCCCGGCCGGCAAACGGGTGGTGCTGTTCGGTGCCGGAGGCGCCGCCCGGGCCATCGGAGTGGAGACTGCCCTTGCGGGGGCGACTTCCATCACGGTCGTGAACCGCACCGCCGCACGCGGTGAGGAACTGGCCGCCCTTCTGTCGGAACGAACTTCCGCCGCTGCGGATTTTGTCCTGTGGGAAGGAGACTTCCAGGTTCCCCCGGACATCGACATCGTGATCAATGCCACATCGATTGGCCTGTATCCCGATGTTTCAGCCCGGCTGCCCCTCGATACGGAAACCCTGACGAGCAATATGGTTGTGGCCGATGTCATTCCCAATCCCCCCCGCACCCGCCTCGTGCGGGACGCCGCAGCCCGCGGCTGCACCGTGCTCGACGGGCTGGGCATGCTGGTGAACCAGGGAGTGATCGGCATTCGCTACTGGACCGGGCAGGACGTCGATCCGGCCATCATGCGGGCCCGGCTGGAGCAGCTGTTCGCTCCCGGTGAATAAGTTCAGTAGTTTGATCAGTTTGGTTTTCGCGGGCTGCAGCGGCAGGACGGGTTCGTCGGGATCGTGGAGACTTCGGATCAATTTCCCCGATCTTCGTCTCCGGTCCATTCCCTGCTGAGTGCCCAGCGGGTATGATGCGACGAAACAACAAACGTTGATGCGAAGCCCCGGCCGATCGGCAGGATCTGCTGGTGTGTCTCCCGCGAGAGGACGATATGCCTCCCGCTGGCCTCCGTTTCTGCCGGTTCACCGGTCAGGTACAGCAGGTCGCCGGGCAGGTGCACCAGTCGGAATTCCCTCAGTCTGCCCCCCCCGGCGCGGGAACCCGGTTGCATCGTCGGCGTAACTGTCCAGCAGCGTATGTTCCGGTTTTTCGACCGGGGTGCCCGCAGCCCGGGAGCGTTCGCCAAACGGGGCGCGAGACGTAATTGGTTGCAATACATTGGTTTAGCTGGTCTTGTCTGCCCGGAGAGCAATGATTTGGTCGGGTAAGATCAACGTTTACTGATCCTGTGGCGTAGAATCATGCGGGCCGTAAGCCTGGTTCAGTCCGGGAAGCAGCCCGCACCAGCGAGAAGAACCGCGAAGAGAAAAACAGCGAAGCAGAGATCGACACCACGAAGTTCAGCGCGGCAGGTATCCGGGGCCGAACGGAACCCGGTCTTCATAGAGGCGGTTTACGGGAGAGAGGAGCAGGCATCATGGCTCGCACAGAGGCATTGCTGAGACTGCATGAACGGCTGATCGCCCGCCGCGATCTGCTGCGGAAGAAAGTAAACGACGATTCCATTTCGTCGATTGATACAGGATCGGGCGGAACCGATGTGGGTGACGCCGCGAGCGAAGGCTCGTCCCGCGAGTTGAACTCTCAGCTCATGGCACTGGAAAGCCGCGAACTCGCCCAGGTGGAACGCTCCATCCAGATGATTCGCGAAGGCCGCTACGGCATGTGCGAAATGTGTGAGAGCTCGATTCCGATTGCCCGGATGAAAGCTCTGCCCTACACGCAGCTGTGCGTCGAATGTCAGCGGCTGCAGGAAGAGTCCGGCCGCAGCAGCTTCGACCTCGATGCCGACTGGGAATCGGCCTTCGAGCACGAGGGCCGCATGAGCGACCGCGAACTGAATCTGAAGGATATTCAGATCGACTGAGCAAAACGCTCTGTTGATTCCTGCCGGGATGCCCTTCCCGGAAGGAACCTGCGACAGCACGAATCACACAAAGCCCCCCGGGTCGGCCACTGGTCATCCGGGGGGCTTTCTGCTGCGCCGCGTCGAAACAGTCCAGTTCTCGTGTGTTTCCGCTTCTGGCTGTTCCGGTTGGATTCCCCAGTTCCCTCCGGGTACCAGACGACCCCGGCCCGCGCGGCGTGTGGCCTGTACAGAAATCGTGGCTGATGCCGGTCAGATGGAATACCGGGTTTCGTTTCCCCCGCCCCGCACATTGCAAACCGTAAAAGCAGCCCGAACCCCCTGATCTGTAAGCTAGGGTTGGCTGCCACGAGCGGTCGTTGCCGCGGGACAAATTCCAGTCTGGAAGCTCTCCCCGCAGACCGCCTGTCCTACAGGGGGACCGTGGCAATTTCCGCGGTGCGGGCTCCTCCGGATGGCCGGCTGAGTCGCTGTACCGCCATCCTGCAGCTGTCTGGAGGGGGAGACGCCATGAACCGGCTGTCTGTTCGACTGGGTGTGGTCGGTGTGGTATCTCTGCTGGCCGTTTCCGCGGATCTGATGCCCGCAGAATCGCTGATGTCGCCCGCGGAGGCCAGATCGCGTACACCGGTCCGTCGGACAACCAGCAGTTCCGATACGGGTATTCTGGCATCCGCCAGCCGCGAACTGGCGAGCATCGCCCGGCAGGCGACTCCCAGCGTGGTGCATATTCAGTCGGCTCACCGGTCGGAATCCGGTGGCATGCTGGAGGAAACCGGCTCGGGTGTGATTGTCTCCGGGATGGCGGTGGCAGGAACATACGTCATCACCAACCGGCACGTGATTGCGGGGGCCGTTCCCTCCGGCATCGAGATCCACCTGTCGGATGGCCGCGTGCTGCGACCCGTCAGAATCTGGGTGGACGATGCCTCCGACGTCGGTGTGATGAAAATCGAAGAACATGGCCTGCAGCCAGCGGCCTGGGGCGACAGCAGCACGCTGGAAATTGGTGATCTCGTCGTGGCACTGGGCAGCCCGTTCGGGCTGAGTCAGTCGGTGACTCTGGGGATCATCAGTGCCAAGGGCCGGCGATCGTTGCGGCTGGGCAAAGGGAAGGCGGTCCTGAATCAGAATTTCCTGCAGACCGATGCGGCCATCAACCCCGGCAACAGCGGGGGACCGCTGGTGGATACCAGCGGACGGCTGATCGGCATCAATACCGCCATTGCCTCCAGCAGTGGCGGAAACGACGGCATCGGCTTCAGTATTCCCAGCAACCTGGCCCGGCACATCGCCGACCAGCTGCTGCAGAAGGGCCACGTCCAGCGGGCCTATC
>JAGQPV010000581.1 GCA_020426545.1 Planctomycetaceae bacterium | reverse complement strand
CGCCTTTCACGATGCGCTCTGCTCCCGCTACCGGGTGGTCTACATCAATGCCGATCGCCGCCGCCTGGAAGGCACCCTCCTGCAGGGAATTACGGCACTGCCGACCTTCACCGCGCCGGGGCGACGGATCGTGGGCTACACCTCGCCCGCCGATCTGCTGGCCCGGCTGGAACTCCCCGCTCTCGCACCAGAACGCCAGCCTGACCGACCTTCATTCCCGTCACTCCCGCAGTCACCATCAGCGCCGCCAGCCCAGCCACCTGCCACGCTGCCCCCGCCAGCTGTTCCGCAGGTGCCCGACCTGCCAGACGAACCGCCGTCTGAGGAACCGACCACTGACCAGAAACTGCCCGAAGCTGCCGCACCGGACGAACGGCCGCCCGCCCGGCCACAGGCTGGAAACCGCGAATTCAACGCCCCTCAATCTCCGTCTGTACCAGCACAGCCCCTGCCGGATCCCGCGCCCCCGGCTGAACCAGCTGATGCCGCTGTACACTTGCCGGAGGTAGACAGCCCCGGCAGCGCTCCCCGCAGTGCGGAAGCACCATCCGGCGGAACGCCCGCCGACCGTCCCGCAAGTACGCCCGCTGCACCATCCAGCAGGAAGCCTGTCGAGCTGCCGGCGGTTGTCACCTGGCTGGCCCGTCCGGTGGCGCTGTACTTCGGCGGTCCACTGGCCGCGGCCGCCGTGGGCGCAGTCGGCTGGTGGTGGGGCCGGCGGCAGCAACGCCGCTCCGCCAGACCGCAGAATCACTACACAGACCACCCACTGCCGGCACAGCCCGCTCCGCCGCGGAACGCAGATCCCGCCATCTCCCTCAGCAGCGAACCCCGTACCGAAACCCGCTACGTCCGCGTGCCCGTGGCCGATCAGGAAGGAGAAGCCTGGCGGGAAGCCGTCCGCCGCATGGCCGAACTGCACCCCGGTGCGGTCCCGCTGCTGAACACGCTCGAATCCACCGCAACCCAGCTGCTGCACGGGCGACGGGTGACGTCCGGCAGCAGCAGTATTCCCCAGGCCAAACCCGGCCTGTGGACCGACCCGCCACCCTGAGCACACCACCGCAGCCCACCCTCCCGTCGCGTCACCCACTCCCGCCACGCTCCTCTCTTTCGCCCACATCTCACACAGGAATTACTTCATGTTCGGAACCGATCAGGTGCTGCTGTACAACGTCGAACCGTGGTCGAAGCTGGGCTTCGGCGTGCCGAACTTCGGCGACAATCTTCACACCGTCAACATGCAGGCCCATCGCCTGGCCGACGAAATCGGCCAGCTGCAGCTTTATATCATGACGCACGTCGATGTGCTGCGTACCCGGCCGCCCAGCCGCAACACCATTGAACGGCTGGGCCGGCTGATGAACCGCGTCCGCAATGTGCTCGCCGGGCGGGCCAAGGAATACAGCGAGCTGCGGGTGGAACCCGGCCACGGCAGTCCGGCCCCCAAACCGTGGACGATTCACCCGGTGCCGTATTTCAACGGCCCCATCGTCCGCAACGGGTGGCTGGCGGAGTACAACGAGTACTGCATGCTGGCACTCACCAACCTGTACCAGCACACCGACAACACCCTGGCCCTCACCATCACCAGCGAACTGGCCGGCGACATCTGGCAGTACTTCCGCGAGGTCTCGCTGATGCTGGGGCGGGAGCTGCTGAACATCGAGGAATCGGCCCTGCTGGCCCCCGATTTCCAGTTCACCGCCGCCCACTACGCCGCCTACCGGCCCGAAGAAGTCACCGTGCGGCTGGAAGCGATCGACTCACCGGTCGACCCGGCGATCCGCTTTACCGAAGACGACATCCAGCCCTTCCTGCGCGGTATTCCGGCCAACCTGCTGCTGCCGAACCTCGCCCGGTACCCCGTCAGCGGGAACGACGATTTCACCGGTCCCCTGGGTCAGGGCACTTCAGCAGACAAACTCGATTCCACAGCAGCAGCCGGCACCGTGGGCGGTTCGGCCATCAGCCCGGTGATCTGAGCAACGGGAACCCCGACTGACTGGTCCTTCCCGATAACCCCTGCCGGCCGCACATGCACCGCCTGCGATTCTGAACCATGAGACCACACGCCCGATTCCCCCTCCCGCGGGGTCTCGGGCGTGCTTTTTTCTCTCACGACATCGGAACCAGAACCTCCGGCAGACGCTACTCGCCGCAGCAGGGACAGACCTCCGGCACCAGCACCGTCAGCGTGGCCGACCATTTGGTGGCTTCGTAATCTTTGCCCGCCTCGTCCGCATGGTGATGGGCCACCACCAGAAACCGGTCGCCCGTCTTCGGGGTGAAGCTGGCCATTCCGTCGGCCCCGGTTTTCCGTTCGTAGGTTTCATCGAACCCCTCCTTGAGCGTCTCCCGCGAAGGCACGAACGACACCACCGCATCGGCCAGGGGCTTCCCGCGGAACAGCAGCAGCACGGTGATGGGCTGGCCTGGCCCCATGGGCACCACCGGGTTCACCTGCGGCACCAGTTCGAACTCATGACCCAGCGGCTGCTCAAAACCGCTGGTGGCGGGCTTCACGCGGTCGAGAGTCGGGCTGACGGTGAAGTACGCCTTCCCGCTTTTCACCGACCGCACCGGCTTCCCGTGATTCACCACGCGGTCCAGCCGGTGGGCCACCGTATACAGGCCAGGCTGTGCGGGAACAAACTTCGCGCTCCAGAAGCCTTCCTTCGGCGCGTATCCGGTATCCACCACATCGGGCAGCAGATCGTACTGCTTCCCCTCGGGCGCCAGCACCCGGAAGGTGCAGCCCTCCAGTGTGATCTTGCTGGCCAGTTTGAAGTCCCGGTGCTCGTTTCCGTGATTACCCAGCTTCAGATCGACATACACGGCATCGCCCGTGCGAATCAAACTGGTGTTGGTCTCGACCCACGTATCGTGCGCGAACGTGACAGCCGGCAGCAGGGCCAGCCCGAAAACCATAACGGTACGGGAAAGTGCAGAGATCATTGTTGGTTCCTGTCTGTTTGCATGCACTGCCGGCCTCAATGAGACGAAATCCGCAGTGGGATGGATCTGAAGAACTGGACCGCTGTCTGAGCAGACCTTCCCGCTCAGAACTCGCTGATCACTTCGCCGCCATTCTTGCTGTGCAGGGCCTGATGAATCTGCGTATCGATACTGTCGCCGAGAAACCGCACCGAGCCGTCGCCCATCACCACGTTCGCTCCCCCGGTGTGAAAACTCCGCGGCGCAAAGTACCCCGTCCAGTGCGTCACCACATCCGGGAGACGGCTGTTGGGCGGCAGATAGCCATTCGTCATGCTGTTGATGGCACCGGTGAAGGCCCAGGAAATGCCGCGTCCCCGAATGGCCGGGCTTTCGCCTCCCCGCCAGTCGGTCAGTGTCGGCACAATCGCCGACAGGTCCGGATTGGAAATCATTCCGTCAGCATTGGCATAGGAAGACCAGGCCCCGCCGGCAGTCATGCCAGGACTCGAGCCGGAACCGACTCCCGACGAACCATTGACCGTTGCCTGGTAGGGAAACCTGGGAAACTGGCCGGCAGGCAGGGTAAAGTCGGCCCCCACACTCCGCACACTCTCACTCATGACCACGGTGTTCGAGGCTCCGTCGGTCATGTCGCGGAATGAGTCTCTGGAGTACTGATAGAAGATGCCATCGGTACGAATGTGGAAATCATAATTCATTCCCGTTCCGCTCCCGAAGCTCATCATGTAGTTCAGCCCGCCGTAGGTGTAGCTGTCGCCGCTGACATTCAGAGTGGTTTGCGACGGTGCCGGGTCACTCGGACAGAGAAACAGCGGGATCGACGTGGCGAACGCCTGCACAAACAGCGGATTGGGAACTTTTCCGCTCCATCCTCCGCTGAAGGCCTGCTCCCGGAAATCCAGCAGTTGCTGGAGATTGCCCTGCTCGACATACGGCAGGAGCCTTGCCTGAACGGAGAAGTCCGTGTCCCGGGTGCCGGCCATCGGGAAGACCGTGTAAGTCGACTGATAGTTATGCAGCGCCAGCCCCAGCTGCTTCAGATTGTTTTTGCA
>JAGQPV010000580.1 GCA_020426545.1 Planctomycetaceae bacterium | reverse complement strand
ACCATCGCCGATCTGGCTCCGCGGCTGCTGGCGGAAGAGGCCAAGGATCTCGAAGCGGCTGTCTACCTCACCGAAGCCCTGCTGCGGCTGCACGGTTTTCGCGGACTGACGGCCGGCTTCCGGCTGATTCGCGAGCTGGTGCAGGGATACTGGGAGCACCTGTATCCGATGCCCGATGAAGACGGGCTGGAAACCCGGCTGGCTCATGTCTACGGGCTGAACGGCAAGGATTCAGAAGGGACGCTGATCCGTCCGATTCTGATGACCGGCCTGACGGGCGGTCAGTCGGTCACGCCCTGTTCGACCGCCGTATACCAGCATGCCCGCGCCTTCGAAGCACTGACACCCGAGGAACGCTCCCGCCGGGCCGATGACTCCTCCCTCACCATGAAGGATGTCGAGACCGCGGTTGCGGAAACTCCTCCCGACGAATTCCGCCGGATCCATCAGGAGATCGAGGAGTGTCAGACCGAGTTCCAGGCCATGTCGGCCGCCTTTGCGGAGGTCTGCGGTGAGGACGCCCCGCATACCTCCAGCATTCGCGAGGCGCTGGCCACCTGCCTCGAAACGCTGAAATACATTGCCGGCAATACAGCGGAAAAACCCGAAGCAGAGACCGATGCCGAGCAGCTGGCCGGAGACACAGAGGACGATTCCAGCGAAGAAACCTCCGGTCAGGCACCCGCGAAACCGAAGGGAAAGGCCATCAGCGGGGAAATTCAGTCCCGGCAGCAGGCCCTGGAACTGGTCGGAAAAGTGGCCGTCTGGTTCCGCCATCACGAGCCGCACAGCCCGCTGTCGTTCGCGGCCGATCAGCTGGTCCGCTGGGGCAAAATGTCGCTGCCGGAACTGCTGGAAGAAGCCATTCCCGACGACCACGCCCGCAGCCATCTGTTTCTGCTGATGGGCATCCCCAGCGAACACCGGTCCTGATACTCGCTGGCCCCGGAATTTCGATCACCTGCCGCAGGCCCTCAACCGGCCCGGGGAGGGCTGGTGGTGCTGTCGGCGGACGGCTGTTCCTCGCTGGCTTTGTCTTCTTCTTCGGGTTCAGGTAATTCAAACTGCACGGGTTCCGGGTTGTCGCTGCGGGCCAGTCGCTCCCGGGCAAATTCCACCTGCGGTCTCAGCTCGTCTTCGCTGCCGTACAGCGTGTCGATACTCTGCCAGATATTGCGGGCCTCAATCAGTTTCCCTTCCTGATGATTTCTGTAGGCCTTGTGCAGGTTCGAGTTCACCGCTTCGATCCGGCCACCGCGGCGGCCGGTAATCTGCTCCAGCCGGGCTTTCTCCCGCCGCGACAGTGAGACAAAGTGCCGGGCGTCTTCCTGGTCTTCAAACAGGCTGATCAGGGCACTGTATCGCTCAATCGCCGTGAAGCGGTCTCCAAACCGTGCCAGCCGCCACGCCGCAATAAACAGACGTTCCGCCTCGGAACCTGGGTCCCGGCCCCGTTCGGCTCGCACCAGAGCCTGCCGCTGGGTCCGCTCCATCTCGATTTCGTTGATGAACTCGCGGGCCTCGTCGGCGTGCTCTCCTTCGGGGAACCGGGCCAGCAGCGGTTCCAGGTATTCCTCCTGAGCAATATGCCACTGGGCGGGATCTTCGGACTGCATCAGCGGTTCGGCCCGGGCGAACAGCTCGGCTTCGTTCAGCGGCCACACAGCCCACGTCACCACGCTGATCAGCAGCACGAGGCAGGCGGCCAGGAACCAGGCCTGTTCGTACAGTGGCTCGTTCCGCTTCTTCTTTTTCTTCTTCTGCAGGCCCAGCAGCTTTTTCAGCCCGGCGGCGTCGGCAGCGGTCGATCCACGGGCGCTGCCTTCCACTGTGCGGGCCGTCATGCTGGCCTGCTCCCGCACCTTGTCGCCGATTTCCTCCAGAGCCACCTGCACGGCCAGGGCATCGTAGTACCGCTCTTCGGGATCCTTCTCCATCAGCTTGAAAATGACGTCCTCGAGGTAGGTGGGGCAGTCGATGGCAATTGCCGTCACCCGGGGCGGATCGTCCTTAAGATGCTGCATCAGCATCTCAGCGGGAGAATCAGCCTGAAACGGGGGCTCTCCCGTCAGCATTTCGTACATCACACAACCGAGGGCGTACAGGTCCGTCTTGCGGGAGACCGGCGGCTTGCCGGAAATCTGCTCGGGAGCCATGTAGGCGTAGGTGCCCACCGTCTTGCCGGCCGCAGTCAGAGCCGTGGCCTGAGTATCGCGGGCAATGCCGAAATCGCCGATCTTGATGCGGCCGTTCTTCGTGATGAACAGATTCGCCGGCTTCAGATCCCGATGGACAATCGCGTGGTTGTGCGCGTGTTCCAGCCCGCGGCAGATGTGCAGGCTGATGTCGATGGTCTGTTCCCAGGACAGCTTGCCCCGCTTCTTCAGGGCGTCCTCCAGTGTCCCGCCTTCAATCAGCTCCATGGCGTAATAGTGCTGATTGCCCGAACGGCCACCGCCGAAGTACCGCACCACATGCTTGTGCCGCAGCTTCTTCAGAATGTCCATTTCGCGCTCAAACCGCTTGACCAGCTGCGGATTGGCGGACATGGCCGGAGTCAGCACTTTGAGAGCGCACTGCTGCCCGGTCTTTTTGTAGGTCGCCAGATAGACGATCCCCATCCCGCCAACGCCCAGCTGGCTGCTCAGTTCAAACGGACCGATAACACGGCTGGCCATCCCGAATCCACTCCCAATGATCAGGCTGCTGAAACCCTCTGGAGACTGTCCGGAAATCTGTCACGCCCTGCAGCGCCCTGTCAGGGCCTGGATTTTCGGGACTGGTACTCAAGAGACGCTGAGCGGCCGGCCCGGGCCCGAATTCGGACAGCAGGCCAGTAGAAGACCGGGAAACCGGCTGGCCCGTCTGTTTCTCTATTCTCACCCAACTTTCCAGCCGGATCAACAGGCTGAACCTCTGACAGGCTGTTCAGACCGGCCTGCCGGGGAGTTTCGGCGGAATATAACCCCTGTCCGCAGCCTCCCGAAGACCGTGCCCTCCGCCGGGGCCGCAGCTGTCTTCCCGGGCCTGCCTGTCTTCGCCGGTTACCGGGTGCAAGGAACCGGCACCCGGCTGGATGCCATCGCAGCCAGAGCAGTGTTGCATTCACTGCGGGAACCTGCGAGAACCAGTTGATCCGGCTGGCCCGATTTTTCGGCCATCGCTGCCGGATTCCGTGCCGAAGAGACTCCCCTGACACGTTCCCTCCCCGCTGCCAGCGGTCTGCTGGATGGAGACGATATCATGCTGGAAACTGCCCCGTCGGCCTGCGGTGCCCTGTCTGCGGCTTCCCCTGTGAAATCGGCTGGCCTGAACCCGGTTCGACGAAACCGGCAGCCACTCGCCACCACCTGGCTGCGGTTCCTGACGGCCCTGCTGCTGAGTGGAACCGGACAGCTGGCCCTGGCGGGCAACTCCAGCAGCCTGATGGAAATTTCGACCGATGGCCAGCTGCTGGCCTGCACCAACCGCGACAGCGGAACGGTGACGGTGGTCGATTTGAAAACACTCAGAAAAGTCCACGAAGTCGAAGTCGGCCACAAGCCCGAAGGGGTGACCTTTCTCGGCGATTCGCACCACCTGGCGGTCTGTGTCTATGCCGATGACCGGGTGGTGCTGCTCGATGCCGACAGCGGCCAGGCCACCGGCGAAATCGAAGTCTTCGATGAACCCTACGGGATTGTGAGCACACCCGATGGCAGCCGGCTGTATGTCACATTGGATTACCCCGGCCAGATTCTCGAAATTGATCCGCAGGCGAAGAAGATTGTGCGGACAATTGAAGGAGCCGGAAAATTCCTGCGGGGGCTGGCTTTCGATGCAGCCACCAGCCGGCTGTATGTGACGGAATACTACACGGCCGCCGTGCGGGCCGTGGATGTGGCCAGTGGCAATGTCGTCGATGAATGGGTCGGGGCGAGTACCGATAACCTCGCCCGGCAGGTCGTGCTGCATCCCACCCGCCCCAAGGCTTATGTGCCGCATATCCGCTCGAAGGTGAACGCCGTGCATGGCCAGGGATCGCTCTTT
>JAGQPV010000579.1 GCA_020426545.1 Planctomycetaceae bacterium | reverse complement strand
TGCTGGATCGCTACATCCGGCATGGGCTGCGGCTCTCGCATCACGAGGCCGATCACCGTCTGGCACAGCTGGCGGTGCGGCAGCTGCGGGTGCTGGGCTGGCAGATTACGGAGACGGGATGTCAGCCGTGTGCCTCACCGGTGGGGCGGGTCATGGCCTGCTCACGGGCCAAGGCAGAGGCCCTGGTTCCCATTCTGACGGCCGAACATCAGGTGCTGGGGGATGAGATCCGGGCCATCGTGGTGACCGATTTTGAGAAATCGTCGGCAGTCGCTTCCGAGGTGTCTCACCTGCTGGACGCCGAATCCGGCGGAGCGATGGCCGCCTTCCGGGTGCTGATCAGCAATCCCTCAACTGACCAGCTTGACCCGGTACTGCTGACTGGCTCATCAGTTCTGGTCGATGACGATCTGACGGAGCGGTTTCAGGCAGAGGCCGCCAGCTGGCTGCAGCAGGAGAATCTGGAATGCACGCTGGAGGCGGTTCCGTATGAGGGTTTTCATTCGATCCGTGGCAGCGGGGCCGACTGGTGCCCCCGGGTGTATGTGGCCCTGGTGACGGAGCTGTTTCAACAGGGAATCACACGCTGCCTGGTGGGTACTCGCGGGCTGCTGGGTGAGGGCTGGGATGCCAGCAGGATCAATGTGCTGGTCGACCTGACAGGCGTCACAGCTTCCATGTCGGTCAATCAGCTGCGGGGCCGTTCCATCCGGCTTGACTCGCAGCAGCCCCGCAAACTGGCCGACAACTGGGACGTGGTGTGCATCGCTCCGGAATTCGCCCGCGGGCTGGATGATTACCACCGGTTCCTCAAACGGCATGAAACCCTGTTCGGCGTGACGGATGACGGTGCCATTGAAAAAGGTGTCGGCCATGTGCATGCCGCCTTTCAGGATCTGCATCCTGAAGGGCTGGAGGGTTCCACGGCCCTGCTGAACGAGGAAATGCTCCGCCGGGCCAGTCGCCGGGAACACGCCTGGAACCTGTGGAAGATTGGCCAGCCCTATCACCCGGAACCCGTGCGGACGGTGGAGACCCGGCCCGTCGGCCGGCATGAAATCGACCATCTGCCCGATTTGACGGGCGCGGCGGAACCATGGAACGCGGAATCACTGGGGCTGGCCGTCGGGCACGCCGTGCTGGGGGCTCTGTGCGAGGCCGGGCTGCTCAGCAGCAACTGGGACGTGCATGCGTCCGGGCGGGCGGGAGGCTATGTGCGGCTGTTTCTCGAACGGGCCGGTCAGGAAGACAGCGCCGTCTTCGCCCGGGCGATTCACGAGGTTTTCGCACCGCTCGCGCGGCCCCGGTATGTGATTCCCCGCCAGGGCGTGAAGCTGCGTGAAACGTGGTACACCCGCCTGCTGCCGGCGGTAGTCGGCCGTTATCTTCAGCGGAAGATCCAGCGGAACAGACCAGAGCTGGTCATGCTGCACGCCGTGCCTGCCGTGCTGGCAAAGAAGAAGGAGCTGGTGGAGATTTATCAGCGGTACTGGAATGCCCACGTCAGCCCCGGTCAGGCGGTTTATGCTCTGCACGGAGCCGGCGCCGATCTGATCGATCAGGCACGCCGCGATCGTCTGGTTCCCCGGTCAGCCGTGCAGGAGAAGGAGGTGTTTCTCAGCGTGGGCGACCTGACGCAGCCGGACGACAGCGGGTCCCCCGCCTGAGGCAACTGGGGACCCCGCACCCGATTCGCGGGCCGCAACCAGGCTTCAGCGATGTCAGGCGGGGACCGCTCAGTCATTACTCTGATAGTATCGCCAGTCCTTCTGCCCCGCGGAGAAGCGGGTGAGTCGCAGCATGTCCGACCGCAGATCACCCAGAAGCTGCGCCACCTGCTGCGTTTCACGCCCCCTCTGGATTCGTTCAAACTGTTCGATCACGTTCTGCCAGTCCGATTGCAGACGCTCAAGCAGGCCGGTCGTCCGCGAGAGGTGTTCCCCCCGTTCCAGCTGATCATCCAGCTGCTGGGCTGTGCTGGAGAATCGATCGGCCAGACGGACAAAACGATAACCCTGATCTCCACGTTGATTCCGTGCGGCGTCCCGAGCCTCGTCTTCGAGCAGCCGGGCCGTCCCCGCGATGCGGTGAACCAGGTGGTGGGCTCCGTTGTCATCCGGGACCTCTGGAGAGTCAACCAGCAGGATGTCGTGCAGCTGCCGGTCGATCTGACGCACGTCCCGGGCCACCGGGAGGAAGCGGTCAGCGAATCGCTCATTCTGCCGAATGTCGCCCAGCAGGTCGTGCCACTCCCGATCGAACTCACGATATTCTTCCACGATGCGATCATAAGTCTGGTTGTCGGCCACGGTCTCCGCCAGCCCATGAGCCTGAACACTCACCCGGTGTGCCTGCCGGGACAGCCGCTGCCCGGGGCGCCGTGGTCCGGTGTTCTCCTCGACGATCTCCTCCAGATTCCGGGTGACTGCTTCCAGCCGGCGGGTCAGTCCGATCAGCCGGGGACGATCGTAATTCTGGCCGGGTCCCACATGGAGCACATAGTGCAGCTGCTGGTCGTGCCGGGCCACCCGCTCGGCAAAGCTCCGCAGCTGCCGGTCACCGGCCTCTCCCCGCAGGCCGTACACTACCTGCCGCCAGTGATCATCGAACCGCTGGTGGTGCTCCAGAATATCCTCGATGTCTTCCTCGCTGGCGGCTTCAATCATTTCCTCCAGCTCTTCCAGCGCTTCGTGAGACTCCTGCCGCAGACGCGGATCGCCGGAACCACGCAGGGAGCCGGCAATTCTCCGGGCCGGGTACCGCATGGCTTCGCCCAGCTGCCGGACCTGTTCGCTGATCTGTTTTTCACGGTGATCGGGCAGGTGCTTCGAGCGGATATTGATGCTGATTCCCCCGGGCAGCGGAACCGAATACGTGCCCTCCGGCAGTCCGGGAGCTTCCACATCAAACCGGGAGTCGTCAGGCAGATCGCGCCGGTATCCTTCATATCGGGCGTCCCGGCGGTGCTGCCAGTCGTTGCGTCGCTGCTCGTAACGCTGCCGCCCCTGCAGCAGTTCCTTAAAGAAGTCTTCGATATCGTTCCCGGCGGCGGACTGAGGTGCTGCCAGCAGGCTGCTGACCAGCATCAGTCCCAGCCATGGTGCATTCGACATGTTCATTTCTGCTCCTGGTTTCTCAAGACGGCACCGGCGGAAGGGTGCGCAGGCTGATCCCGCCACAGTGTAAAGTCGCCCGGAACGCGAACCATGGGTTGCGGGGAACGATCACCCGTGGGGAGATTCCCCTGGTCCTCAGCCCCGCCACCTGGTCGGTACCGGTCACTATCGGAAGTCAGACCCCTGACGGACTGACGCGCAGTCCCTGTGCCAGCCCGAAGCCGGCTGATGCAGGTCGATGCAGGTTGAGGCAGCTCGTCCTGTGGCAAAATGATGTTCTCCTCCATACAGTCAGTACGGAGATCGCACCCGTTGATCTTTCCTGTCGCGACGCTCCGCTGAAGCGCGTTGCCGGAACCTGACTGGCGTTGTCTGCAGAATGCTGATTTCCCCGGGTACTGCCCTCACGGAGGATTCATGGCCGAGACTCCCGCTGCCCCGACATCCGCCGCCCACCAGCCCCGTGCCTCGCGGGAAACCCTCCCTGCCGAGCCCTGGACCCTCGCGGCCGGGGAAGTTGCCGCACAGCTCAAGGTCGATCCGGCTGCGGGCCTGTCGGACGAAGAAGCCGCCCACCGACTCGAACATTACGGTGAGAACACACTTCGCGAAGCGGCCGGGCGGCAGTGGTGGCAGATCTTCGGCCGTCAGTTTCTGGACGTGATGATCGCCCTGCTGGTCGTCGCCGCTGTGGTCAGCGCGGCGATTGGCGAATGGGCCGATGCCGTGCTGATCGCCATGATTGTGGTGGCCAACGCGGTGATTGGCGCCGTGCAGGAACACCGGGCCGAGCAGGCGATTGCCGCACTGCGGGAACTGGCCCGACCAGTCGCCCGCCTTCGCCGCGGGGGAACAGCCACCGACCGTCCGGCCACCGAACTCGTGCCGGGCGACATTGTCGAACTGCATGGCGGAGACT
>JAGQPV010000057.1 GCA_020426545.1 Planctomycetaceae bacterium | reverse complement strand
CGTTCCCGCCCGGCAGGCGTATTCCCATTCGGCTTCCGTGGGCAGGCGGTACGTGCGGTTCTCTTTGCTGCTCAGCCAGCGGCAGAAGGCATTCGCGTCTTCCCAGCTGACATTCACCACCGGGTGGCTGGCCGTCTGCGTGAAGCCGGTGCTGCTCCAGTCGGCATCGGTACTGCTGGCAAACCGGCCCGCGGCCGGCAGATAACGGTACCCCCCGGCACCGGTGTGCCTGGTGTCCTGGACGAAGCGGGCATACTGGCCGACGGTCACGGGGTGCAGGGCCATTTCGAAGCTCCGTGAAATCCGCACGCGGTGGCGGGGCAGTTCGTCTTCCTGGGCCAGCGGGTCGATGCGGTCGCTGCCGATGTCGATGGTGCCGGCGGGAATGCGGGCGAACTGAATTCCCGTGGCTGTCGAGGCGGGGATGACCGGCAGCACCGGTTCTGTGGGGGTGATTTCGCCCGGTGTGCCTTCACCCGGTGTACTTTCGCTCGCCGGGGGGCCGGCGGCAGCGGGTTCGCCGGCAGGAATGTTCTCCGGGCCGAAGACCTGGTCGACAATGGGAAACAGGCCTTCGCTGCGGGTGACCAGCTGGGGCATCTGCCGGGCGCCATCGAACCGGGCCCGTACCAGATCGCTGACCCGCTTCTTGACGAAGATTTCCATCTCCGGCAGCGTGACACTCTGGTCATCGTCCAGATCGGCTTTGCCTTTCAGGGCCTCAATCACGGTATGAAAGAAGACGCCATGCTGCAGCTTGTCGTCCTCGTACGAAACTTCGCCGGCAGAGCAGCTGAAGAAAGCCGCCGCGCCGCCGGGAGGCTGCAGCTGCTGCGGCCGGGTGACACTGGTCAGATCGACCGTCGCCCGCCGGGTGAAATCGGCCACGGGGTCGTTGCGGCAGGCATCGCACAGCAGCAGTTTGACTTTCGCCGGGCACTGTTTCAGCTGTTCGTAAATCTCGTTGAGGCCGATCAGGGTGGAACGATCTTCGAGGCTGGCATCGACCGGGCAGAAGTAGCTTTCCTCGGCATTGCGGAACTGAACTCCGTGGCCGGAGAAACCGATCAGCAGGCTGTCGGCCGGACGAAGATCGCGGAGCAGCACCTGCAGTTCGCGGCGGATATTCTTCGCGAGGGGGTAATACCGCAGGTCGTCCGCGCCGCGGGTCTGCGTCATCACCATCACATTCTCGGACCGGTAACCGGCCCCGCGGAGCACGGTGGCCAGCTGCTCCACATCCTGTTCGGGATAGCGGAGGAGCCGCAACGTGCTGGACTGGCCGTACTTCCGCACTCCCACCAGCAGGGCGTATCGCACACCGGGGGCCGCCACCTGGCCGGGTGCCGGCCGGGGGGAAGGCGTGGCCTCGTCGGCCGCCGGCAGACTGCTCGCGGAAGGGCACAGGCCGGCCAGCAGGGTCAGCAGCAGCCAGAACCTGCCGGTGCGAAGGCGGCTGGGGGGTGACGGTGATTTCGCTGCCTGGTAATGCGGAACCTGTGAGTTCATCCTGCTGCTCCCTGTTCTGGCCTGTGGGGGCAGCCGGCCGAAATCTTCGCGGTTCGGGCAGCCCCTGAGGGCCGAAGCGAAGAAGGAGGCCCCCTGTTACAGCGGTTTCCCTGGAAATTGTGACGAACGTGAAAATCGGCGGGCAGGCAGGCGGAGAGGTTTCCCGCCGGGTGACTTCGCTCTGTACTCGCTGTATACTCACGGCCCGGCAGCACTTCGGGCCATCTGGACGGGCTGGAAGGCGTCTGCCCCTGGAGTTTCGGACAGACACATCGTTAGAGACCGCAGAAAGTACGGAAGGGCATTATGGCAGCACTGTCGATCGAACCCGGAAGCACGCGTATCGGCTGGATCGGTACGGGCGTGATGGGATCCAGCATGGTGGGCCATCTGATCGATGCGGGTTTTTCCGCCACGGTCTACAATCGCTCGAAGGACAAGGCCGCCGGCGTGATTGAAAAGGGGGCCACCTGGGCGGATACGCCGCAGGCGGTGGCTGAAGCCTCCGATGTGATCTTCACGATTGTTGGTTTTCCGGCCGACGTGCGGCAGGTGATCCTGGGCGAGGACGGAGTGCTGGCCGGTGCCGCCTCGGGCAGCGTGATTGTCGATATGACGACCAGCGATCCCTCCCTCGCCGTGGAAATCGCCGATGCCGCGAAGGCGAAAGGCGTACACAGCGTGGATGCCCCGGTGTCCGGCGGCGACGTGGGAGCGAAGAACGGGACGCTGTCCATCATGATTGGCGGCGAAGATGACGTCGTGAAAGCCCTGAAACCCTGCTGGGATGCGATGGGCAAAGCCATCGTGCATCAGGGGCCGGCTGGTGCGGGCCAGCACACGAAGATGGTCAACCAGATTCTGATCGCCTCCAACATGATGGGTGTGTGCGAGGCGCTGCTGTATGGTCAGAAGGCCGGCCTCGATCTGCCGACGGTGCTGGAGTCGGTCGGCAGCGGAGCAGCGGGCAGCTGGTCGCTGTCCAACCTCGGCCCGCGGATCATGGATAACAATTTTGATCCGGGGTTCTTCGTCGAGCACTTCATCAAAGATATGGGCATTGCCCTCGATGAAGGCAAAAAGATGGGGCTGAGCCTGCCTGCCCTGGCTCTGTCGCATCAGCTGTATCTGGCCCTGCAGGCACAGGGACACGGCCGCGACGGGACTCAGGCACTGCAGCTGGTGCTTTCCCGGCTGGCCAGCGTGGACTGGGAGAACCGCTGAGGCGGAATCCTGTCTGATGGCTGTCGGCCGGAGCGGACGAGGTTCGTTCATCCGTCCGCCAGCTGGCAGGCAGCTGGACCGTCGGTTCATCCCGGCAATTTGGTGGCGGGCCTGGTTTCCCGTCGCGCACATCAGAGCGGAAACATTTTTCACCGCAGAGGGAATCTAATATGGCTGGCAGGGGTGACCAGTTTTCGGGTCTGACGGTGGCGCTGATTACGCCGTTCCGTGATGGTGCAGTCGATGAAGCAGCACTGCGCCGTCTGGTGGACTGGCAGATTGAGGCGGGAACTGACTGTCTCAGTCCCTGTGGAACCACCGGCGAGAGCCCGACGCTCTCTCACGATGAGCACGAGCGGGTAATTGGCATCGTGTGCGAACAGGCCGCTGGCCGGGCACGCGTCATGGCCGGCACGGGTTCGAACAACACGGCGGAGGCCATCCGGCTGACGAAGTTCGCCCGCAAGGCGGGAGCCGACGGGGCGCTGCTGGTGGCTCCGTATTACAACAAGCCCACGCAGGAAGGTTTCTATCAGCATTACCGGGCCGTGGCGGAAGCTGCCGAGCTGCCGATTGTGGTGTACAATATTCCTGGCCGTTCCGCGAAGAATATCGAACCGGAAACCATCGCCCGGATGGCGGAAAACCCGCTGATTGTGGCCGTGAAGGAATCGACCGGATCGATGGATCAGGCTTCGGCCATTCTGTCGCTGACCGACCTGACCGTGCTGTCGGGCGATGACAGCCTGACCCTGCCGCTGATGGCGCTGGGTGGCAGTGGTGCGGTTTCGGTGGCAGGCAACATTGTGCCGCAGGACCTGCTGCAGATGATCGCCGCATTCAACTCGGGCGATCTGGCCGGCGCGCAGCAGCTGCACCACAAGCTGTTCCCCCTCTGCCGGAACATGCTGGGCCTGGCGACGAACCCGATTCCCCTGAAGGCGGCCATGCAGATGCTGGGCCGCGATACGGGCGAACTGCGTCTGCCGATGACTCCGTTGACTGAGTGTGAACAGAAGACCCTCAGACAGACTCTGACCGAATACGGACTGCTGTCCAGCTGATTCTGCCGCGACAGCCTGCCTGAATGGAGCAGTTGGCGGATTTTGCGGGGCAGCCGCTGTTCGCCGACTGCCGAGTGTGTCACAATTTCTTCAGGCCTGACAGCCGGCAAATGTCGTCTGGTGCGCGGGGTGCAGCGGCTACGGTACCTGCCCGCGGCGGATACCGGGACTGCTCGTTCCACCGGTTGCCAGGCACCGCCGTGGCGGGAACCGCGCTGGCAACAACAGTCGCTGTTCCGGAGCAGTTGAAGCGGGCCATGTGAGGGCCGAAGGCTGTCACCGTCGGGTCTTCCGGACCATTGCCGGAACACCTGACAGGGCAGGCCACAGTTGAAGCGGCTGCGAATCTGGCAGCCACATCGGCAGCAGTTGCGGCAGGCACCGCAGCAGACCCGGTCTGGAGCCTGTTGCACGCGGGCGGCAGGCGGCTGGTTTTCGGGCAGGCTGCGGGATATGTGGAACTGATGAATTGGATTGCGGGCGGGCCGAGGCTGCGATCCTGGACTTTCTGATAGACATCTGAAGCTGACTGCTGGAGGAACTCGCCGGTGATCTTTGGTTTCGGTCGGAAGAAAAAGTCAGAAGACGAGGAAGAAGAATTCGATGTGGATCGCGAACAGGTTCTGTTCCAGGGGGCGATCAACGATGCCGAAGTCGATCTGAGTGCGAATGCCCGGCTGGCGCAGGCTGGGCTCGGCCCGGCCAAGCAGCTGGTGACCGATGCCCTGGAGCGCCGCTGCAACCAGCTGATTCTGGAGCCGAAGGGCAAAGCCACCGCGGTGCTGTACTTCGTCGACGGGATTCGCTACCCCGGAACGCGGATGCCGGCTCAGCAGGGGCTGGCTGTGATCCAGATGCTGAAGCTGCTGGGCGGGCTGGATACGAAGCAGCGGAAGAAGCCGCAGTCGGGCGGAATTCGGGCCGAATTCGACAGCACACCGTACGAACTGCGGACCATCACCCTGCCGACCGAAGCCGGCGAGCGGCTGACCGTCAATATCCGCAACCTGAAGGAAAGCCTGGAAACTCCCGACGATCTGGGATTCACCGAAGATCTCCGGAGCCGTATCCGCAGCATTGCCGAGCGGGACCGGGGCCTGATGCTGGCCTGTGGCGGGCCGTACTCCGGTGTCACGACTTCGATGTTTGCCATGCTGCAGGCGATTGACGTGTACATGTACACGATCAATACCCTGGGCGACATGCAGGGGCGCGAGCTGCACAACATCCGGGCGTTCGAAGGGAATGAGGGTGATGATTTCATCCAGACCATCGAGCGGGCCGCCCGGGCCGAGTCGGACATCATGTGCATCGAGCCTCTGCGGCCGAACGAACGGCTGAAAGAGGTGATGCAGGTCCAGAAGAAGATGTGCCTGGTGTCCGAGTTCCCCGCGCGGGATGCGGCCAGCGGAGTGCTGCAGCTGATCAAATGGGTGGGCAGCCGCCAGGAAGTTGCTCAGGCGGTGCAGTGCATTCTCAGCCAGAAGCTGATTCGCGTGCTGTGCGAGAAGTGTCGGGAAGCCTACCCCGCCAACCCGAAACTGGTGCAGCGGGTGGGGCTGCCTCCCGAAACCAGTGTGCTGTACCGGCCGCCCAAAGAACCGGAAGACCCGGCGCTGGCGGCGGAGTATGTTCCCTGCCGTCGCTGTGGCGGGGTGGGGTACTATGGCCGGGCCGGGCTGTACGAGCTGCTCGAATTTACCGACAGCATGCGGGAACTGGTGGCGCGGAAAGGCACGGAAGTAGCCGACATCAAGGCACTGGCCCGCAAGGAGAAGATGATCACCCTGCAGCAGGAAGGTCTCCGGTTCGTGGCTGAAGGACGAACTTCGCTGGAAGAACTGCAGCGGGCCTTTCGCGGCTGAATCTGCCGGACAGCCCCCCGGCTGTTTCCGGCAGGCGGCGGAACGCACCCCACGGTCTGGAAGTCATTCCCTGACTGTGGGGTGGCTGGTGCTGTTGCCGGCGGGGCAGCTGGTGCGGCGGGGTGCCAGTCTGCACAGGCTGGCGGCCGGGTGAGCAGCCGGGACGGCAGGAATTGCCAGTTCCCGGGCGATTTCCGAAGCGGAAGGGCTGCCGAAGCGGACTGATGGCTCCATTTCGGCTCTCCGACCGGATTCTGCCGAAGATTCCGTTTGTGAGGGCCGATGTTAGTTCTGTCGGAGTAACGGACTGCTGACCGCTGAGAAGAACACTCAGCTGCCTGCGGTTCGGGGGAAAGTCAGCTCGGGATGAGCTGTTCCCAACCGTCCGATCCTGTGGCATACGGGTATCAGGACCGCAGTCCCAGCGTCTTTCTGTCATTCGCTTCATGGATGAGGCCACGCATGCACCTCTACCGCATCCTTCACTGGCCCCGGCTGGCAGTTATCGCCTGCGGTCTGCTTTCCATCTCTCTGAATACGGGATGCATGATTCAGACGCATGTGGCTGGCCAGACGTTGCCTTCCGCATACTATCTGACGGACGATATCCAGTATTTTCCGACAGGGCCGGAAAACCAGCTGTCCAACCAGATTCACGCGCTGGAACAGTACAAACTGGAGCAGCTTGATAACGATGCTCCCGTTCGATGAATGTCCCGCTGCTGCCTCCGTGGTGGTTTCCACCGCCGGATCGCAGCAGCTCGACAGGCCCGGCAATCATTCGCCGGGTTGACTGGTGCCAGGCAGCTGCGAACTTCCGGCTGCAGTGGCACCCCTGATGAAAAGACACAGCCGTTCCCTCAGCCAGTCGCGTCCCACGCTGATGACTGTCTGCGTTTAATCGTACGTCGGCGAGCCGGGCCCGTTCATTCGGGGTCAGCCGCTTGACGTCAGGGGGGACGGTGCCTTTCGCAGCCGACGAAGCGTAGCGAGGCGTTCACGCCAGCCACTTTTCGTCGGTCTGCGAAAGGCCGTCTTTTTTCTCTTCCCGGTTTCCGTCCGGAAATCTGTCGTCCTCTGGCACAGGCCAATGTACGACAGCCACGCCGCCGCATCGTGCGGAGTGTGGCGAGCATCTCCGGACAGGTCTCTGCCGCGGCTGCTCTTCGCCGCAACCGGGCTCCCGACGGCTTCCCCTGGTTCCGATATCGTATCGGAAAATCGGGGCTTCTCCCGCAGCCGCCCGCTTCAGATCTTCTTCGACAGACGTTTCGTCAGCCGCTGCAGTGCCGGGCTGATATCGTACGGGTCGAGATGAATATTCAGCAGGCTGAAGCTGTCCTGGTTGGCCATCGCGGCCCGCAGTGCCTTCTCCAGGTCGCCTTCGTTGTGGACCTCGAAGCCCCAGCCTCCCCCCAGCAGATCCGGCAGGCGGTGGTAGTTCCAGTTGAGAATGTCGTTGAACGGGCCATCCTGCAGGAAACGTTCGGTGGTATAGCCGCGGTTGTTCAGCACCAGCACAATCGGGTTGAAACCATGCCGCACCGCGGTGGAGAGTTCCAGTGCCGTCATCTGGAAGGCTCCATCACCCACCAGCACAATCGGCCGCAGCTCCCGATTAGCCACCTGCACGCCAATGGCTGCGGGCACGGCAAAGCCCATCGATGTGTAATACGCCGGGCTGAGGAACTCGGTATGCCGGTAGATCGTCAGATCGGAAGCGGCGAACAGAGAATCGCCCACATCGGCCACCACCACCGAGGATTCATCCAGCAGGCGATTGATGCGGGCGAACAGCCGGGCCACGGTCACTGGTTCTTCCGGCTGAGGTTTGTAATCCGGCAGTTCTCCACCACCGCAGTCCGGCAATTCGGGCTGCGGTGCGGTGAATTTCGCCCGGCCCAGCCCGCGGATAAAGTCCGGCAGCAGCACATCGTGGAAGTGATGATGCCGCATTCGAAGCTGTTCGCTGGTGGCATAGATACACCGGCCGGGATCGAGCCTGGCCGTGAAGATGCCCAGGTTGATATCCGTCATGAAGGTCCCCAGCAGGATCACACAGTCGCTGGATTCCACGTACTGTCGAACCGAATCCCGCCCCATCGCCCCTTCATACAGGCCAAGGTATAACGGGTGCTTTTCACTGATGACCGACTTGCCCAGCAGCGTGGCACAGATGGGGATTTTGTGTTTTTCGGCCAGTTTGAGAACTTCTTCCCGCAGGCCGAACCGGTGTACTTCCACGCCCGCGATAATGACGGGCTGCCGGCTGGCGGAAATCAGCCGGGCGGCTTCTTCCAGAGACTCCTTCAGGGCGTCGCGGTTGCTGGACTGAACCTCACGTTTTGACTCGTGCGGGTAGACGGCTTCCGCATGCACGCGGTCGCGGGGAATCTCCAGATACACCGGCCGTTTATAGCGAATGGCCGCATCGAGACAGCGGTCGATCTCGCGGAAGGCTGTCAGAGGATCATCGAGCAGAGCGGTGGCGACGGTGATTTTCTCGAAGACTTCCCGCTGCGTGTCGAAATCCCGCACACGATGATGCAGCAGCGGATCGGTCCGCCGCTCTTCCACGCCGGGACCACCGCTGATCACAATCACGGGCGATTTTTCGGCATAGGCCCCCGCGATGGAATTACACAGGCTGAGGCCACCGACGCAGTAAGTCACACAGACGGCGCCCAGCCCGTTGATTCGTGCATAACCATCAGCAGCATAGCCGGCACAGTCTTCCCGTGTCGCGCCGATCACCCGCAGCGGGCTGTCTTCCAGCATGCCGTAGAACTGCAGCACGAAATCACCGGGAATCCCGAAGACATCCCGCAGGCCGCATTCCTGCAGTCGGTGAATCAGGTACTGGCCGATCGACGTGGGCTGACCGTTCGCTCCCGGTGACATGGCCGAAGCGACCTTTTTGCGCGCAGTGCCGGTCTTCTTCTTCGGGGCAGACGTCTTCGCTTTCACCTTACGGGCCGGGCCGGCAGATGTGGTTCTGGCGGAAGCCGAATCGGCAGAGGCTCGTTTTTTCTTCTTCGCCATCAGTGTCGGCTCCTGTTGAACTGCGATTCCTGGAAGAACACGTGCAGCACCGTCCGGGTCCGGGTTCCGGCTGGCTGCCGGGCAGCATCCCCGCGGAGCGGGACACACCACATGCCCGCACCTTCGAACGGGCGAGTGCTGTGGCGCCGCCGGTGTTCCTTACGCTGCACACCCGCACTGTTTGCAGGAATTCTTGCGCTGACGGGTGCGCCCGTCAATGGTGGTTCTTCCTGGCCGGCTGGTGGCAGCGGCCAGAAACAGCATCTTCCGCCGGCAACCCGCGGGCCAGGAGAACGGATCAGTCGACACTGGTGTGTCCGCCGGATAGGATCAATATCCCGGCGGCAGGCTGCAGTGGCAGCTGCCCGCCGGTACCGCCAGTCCGCTGAAGTTTTCGGGCAGGCAGTCTGAACGCGGCGATGGAACTCTCACGACTTAACCTGGAGATGCGACTGATGCGAATTTCCCGCCCTGCCTCCCTCCTGCTGACTCTGTCGGCCGTGGCCTTTGGCCTGATGCTGTTTACCGGCAGTGCAGCAGCTGAAGAGAAAGTGCCCAAAGCACTCGACTTCACGATGAAGACGCTCGACGGAAAAGAAGTCAAACTGGCCGACCGCTACAAAGGCAAGGTGGTGCTGGTGGTGAACGTCGCCAGTCAGTGCGGCCTCACACCGCAGTACCGGCAGCTGCAGGGCCTGCACGAGAAGTACGAAGAGCAGGGCCTGAAGGTCGTGGGCTTCCCCTGCAACCAGTTCGGTGCCCAGGAACCGGGAACCGCCTCCGAGATCCGCACCTTCTGCACCAAGAACTATGGTGTCGAGTTTGACCTGTTCTCGAAGGTCGATGTGAACGGAGAAGGTGCCTGCCCGCTGTATCAGTACCTGACCGAACTGAAAACCGACCCCAAAGGCCCGGGCAAAGTCAGCTGGAATTTTGAGAAGTTCCTGCTGAACCGCAACGGCGAAGTGATTGCCCGCTTCAGCCCCCGCACCCGCCCGGATGCCGAAGAAGTCGTCAGCCGGATCGAAGCCGAACTGAAAGCTGCTGGCAGCGAGTGATTCCCGGTGAGATATTCACCGTGGTACAGCAGCCTCCAACTGTTGAACACTGTCGGCCATGTTCCGCCGGCTGACTGTGGGATCCCGGCCTGACCGGCTTTCCAGACAGGCACGCTGAATCATAAAAAACGCCATGCCTGCAACTGCTGCGGGCATGGCGTTTGTGCTTTGATGGAGGTTGTTTTTTGTCGGCCTGTTCGAGCCGACGCGGGCGGGTGGTTCAGCCCAGGGCGCGGGCGACTTCGGACTGATCGCGGTACTGCTCGAGCAGATCTTCGTCGAGTTCGACACCCAGCCCCGGAGCGTCGGGCAGGGTGGCTGCTTCCGGCCCCAGGGACAACGGCTGCTTCAGCAGGTCGGTCTGGTGGTACAGCGGGCCCAGCAGATCGGCCGGGTAAGTCTCGCTGTCGATTCCCGGCAAAGCGGCTGCCACCTGCAGCATGGCGGCGGTGCCCACACCCAGTTCCAGGTTGCTGCCCATGGCACAGCGAATTCCGGCGGACTTCGCCACGGCGGCGATTTCGGCGGTGGCAGCGATTCCACCATGTTTGCCGGGATAGACCGCCAGCACATCGGCGGCGCGGGCGACGGTCAACTGCCAGGCATCGGCCAGAGTGAAAATACTTTCATCGGCCATGATGGGAATGGTCGTCCAGTTCCGCAGTTCGGCCATGGCTGCGGAATCCTGGGTCGGCACCGGCTGCTCGGCGAACAGCACGTTCAATGGCTCCAGCCGGCGGAGCATGCGGCGGGCCGTGGCCGGATCCCAGCCGCAGTTGGCATCGATCCCGATCGGGATACTCGGGCCGGCCACTTCGCGGACCGCCTGAAACCGGGCCATGTCGCCTTCTTCCGTCAGGCCGACTTTCACCTTCAGGCAGCGAATTCCCTGAGCCAGAAAACGCTTTGCCAGCGAAGCGGCCTTTTCCGGCTCGAACCCGCCAATGACCATTTTCATGGGGACTTTGTCTCGCACCGGCCCGCCCAGCAGCTGGCAGACCGACAGCCCGGCTGCTTTACCCGTCAGATCCCACAGCGCCATTTCGACAGCGGCCCGGGTGAACGGGTTATGGCGGATCACCGAATCAACCTTCGCCCGCAGGCGGGTCAGATTGCGGGGATCCTCCCCCAGCAGAACAGGTTCCACCAGACCACGTAGCACAGCCACGCAGCCGGGGCTGGTCTCTCCACTCCAGCGGGCCGCCAGAGTCGCTTCGCCCAGGCCCGTCAGGCCGCTGTCGGTATGAATGCGAACGATGACGTATGGCGAATCCACATGTTCGCCGTGGGCCGTCTTCGTCGTCAGTTCCGGGATGAGCGGCACGTTGACAGGGATTGCTTCCAGCCGCGTGATTTTCATGCTGCCGCCACCTTGTTGAATGCAGAGGGTTGCTGCGGGTGATTTCGTGGAATAATAAACGCCCGGCCGGGACAGGGCAGAAGCACCACTGGCAGGTGGTGCAGCCCGGCGAGCAGGCTGCTTCAGCGGATGGCTTCATCATCCACTATTTGACTGACATGACCTGATTGAAACGGTTTAACTGTCCCGCAGGAAGGCGGCCGAGTTTTCCCTCGTCCAGTGGCGGGAAATGATCTCCAGCAGTGTGCCGTGCAGCAGACTGTTGGAAGCCAGCAGACTGGTTCCCTGCAGCGGAAGCGGATCGCCGTGACAGGTCGTGCACAGACCTCCGGCTTCCTCCACAAACAGACGGCCGGCGGCGAAATCCCACGGAGACAGCTGGTACTCGAAGTACGCCCCCGCCTGACCGCAGGCCACCTGGCACAAATCCAGCGAAGCTGTACCGAACCGGCGGATACCGTGCACCTTCTCCTGAAACAGCGATCGCATGGTGGCGAGGGTGGCTTCCATCATCTGACCCCGGTCGTAATAAAAGCCGAGGGCCACCAGCGATTCATCGAGGCGGTCCGTCTGACTGACGGCTGCCCGTTTGCCGTTGAACCAGGCCCCCTGGCCGCGAACCGTGAGATACCAGTCTTCGCGGATGGGGTTATAGATCACTCCGCACAGCGGCTGGCCCTCGCGGTAACAGGCGATGGAAATGGCAAAATGCGGGATGGAATGCGCGAAGTTATTCGTCCCGTCGATGGGATCGACGATCCACAGCATCTCGGCGGTGGCCGCATCCTGGCGGGATTCCTCCGCGAGAATGGCATGGGTGGGGAAGGCAGCAGAGATCACCTGAATAATGGCCTGTTCCGACTCTTCATCGGCATCGGAAACCAGGTTGTAACTCTGATCCTGCTGCTTGTGACGCATGGTGACGCCGTCGCGGTAATAGCGGGAAACGACTTCCCCACCGGCGCGGGCCGCCTGCATGGCAACTTCCAGCTCGGCGGACTCAAGCGGTGGCGCCGGCTGGCCTGCGGAATCCTTCACGTCACGCTCCCTGCAGCTGGCAGACGGCTGACGTCTGCTGGATGACCCTGCGGATGCCGTCCACATTCCAGTGCCTGGCCCGGCGGGGCGAAATGGCGGTGCCTGACAGACCCCGGCAACTGAAATCGCAGGACGACAACCCGCGTAATGTGTGCAGTATTGCAGGCTTGAGCCAATCTGCAACCCGCCCCGGACAGCGAAGGGGCTGCCTGCTGCCAGCTGGTGAAGCCGTTGCTTTCCCGGTGATTCTGCCGATCAGGTTGCGGCGAACAGCCAGGGTGGAAAATCCGTTTCTGACTTTCCTGCGGGTGCAGCCCGCTGCGGCGGAAACCGTTTTCCAGACGGGTGGTTATTGACATTGTCGGCCTGTCTGAAGTATGGGACAGTGTGTGATTCCTGTCTGAACCGGGGGAGAGGTGTGCGCTGTGCGTGCCGCTGTTCTGCCCCGACTGGCGTTTTTCCCGCTTGTGGATCCGCGAAGACAGACGGACCGGCTGCCCGAAGACGGATGGCGACTATGCTGAACAGAACCCGCTCACAGGAGACCTCCCACAGGGAACCCCGGCTGACCGGTCTCTGGTCTGCCCGTCAACTCCCTCGTCTGTGGCGTTCCCGCCTGCCGGCGGTGCTGACGGGCCTGAGCGTTCTGCTGCTGTGTCTGCCAGCCGTCCTGCCGGCGCAGGAGAACGGGGGCGACAACAGCAATGCCGCAGGGCCCGCGGAAGTCACGCGGCTGGCCGATGAGGGCCGCGCGGCTGAGAATGGCGCAAACCCGGCAGACGATTCCTTCGTAGCGGAAACTGAGACAGATGGAGCAGCGGGCGGGCCCCGCCGCCCCGCGACGGACAGTGCCGCCCGCTCGGCCATTCCGCAGACCCCTGCTCAGATTCTTGATGCGATGGGGCCGTTCTTCATTGCGGCGTTCATGCTGGCCTCGGTCATTGCGCTGTGGTTTGGTATCGAACGGCTGGTGGTTCTCCGCCGAAACCGGGTCATCCCCCGGGCCTTTGTCGAACGGTTCCTGCAGAACCTGGAAGCGGGCCATCTCGACGCGGCCGAAGCACTGGAGCTGTGCCAGCGAAACGGCAGCCCGGTGGCGACGGTCTTTGCCCACGGAATCCGCAAATGGGGCAAACCCAGCGTGGAAGTGGAGCAGGCAATTATCGACGGCGGCGAACGACAGATCAGCCAGCTGCGCAAACACCTGCGGGTGGTGAATGGCGTGGCCACGGTGACGCCCCTGATCGGCCTGCTGGGCACGGTGTGGGGCATGATTCTGGCGTTCAATCAGATTGCCAACAACGACGCAATGGGCAAGGCCAACGAGCTGGCAGTCGGCATTTCCCTGGCTCTGCTGACGACCGCCGCCGGTCTGTGCATCGCTATTCCGTCGCTGATTCTGTACATGTATCTGACCGGGCGGGTCGATGCGCTGGTGATGGAGATGGACCTGCTGGCTCAGAATGTGGTCCACCTGATTTCCGCTGAAGCGCTGGCCGACCGGCCCGTCGCAGCCACCCGTCCCCGCCAGCCGGTGGGCAAGTCGGGCGGGAAGGTGGAAGCCGCCAGCCGGGAAGCCGTCTGAACCCGCTGACTGACTCGCAGGCAGATATTCAAACAGGCTGAATTCCTGAACTGCCGAACCGCGTCGGGGGTGAAATGAGCCCCTGCCGCTGTCATGGGTTTCATGGCAAAGCGGCTCGATCGGGGTGATTCCGTGCCGGATGCGATTCCGCTGAGCGTGTTCGAACGGTACATGTTCGCCGACGATTCGCCCGCTTATCCGATGACAATCACTGTCGATGCCACAGTGGAAGGGTTGACGGCCCGCGAGCTGTTCGAGGAGGCACTCCGCCGCACCCTGGCCCGCCATACGCTGCTGCAGTCGACGGTTGATGACTCACAGCCGGCCCGGCCATGCTGGCAGTACCGGCCTGATCTTCCCGTACCGGTCGACTGGGCAGGTTCCACTGTCCCGCTCAATGCGCCGGCTCCGGCGTGGATCGACCTGCGGACTGAGCCGGCGGTGCGGATTCAGGTGCGGGCCAGTGAGACCGCAGCGCGGCTGGTCCTGCAGATTCATCATGCCGCGGTGGATGGCATGGGCACGGTGGCCTTCCTGGCGGATCTGCTGGCCTGCTGCCGCAGCCTGGACGCCGCGGCCATGCGTGGCGGAAATCTGTCGCCCACGTGCGATGAAACGGCCACGCCCCGGAACAGCAGTCACCTGGCTCTTCGCGAACGGTTTTACCCGCAGGGCCGGGAACTCTTCTGCCGCCTCGGCATGCTGCCCGGCTCGATCTGGACGGGATTGAAATTCAGTCATCTGCCGCCGGTTCCGCTGGGATTGCCCCGGCAGCTGGAATGCCTGCCACCGGCAGAACCACTGGCCAGCGTATTCACCGAAATTCTGACCGAGGACAGCACGGCCGCTCTGATTCTGCGTGCCCGGCGGCAGGGCGGCACCGTCAACGATGTGCTTCTGTGTGAACTGTTCCAGCTGATGGCCGAGCATGTTCCCGGTACCGGGCCGCGGGACCGGTTGCGGATCGGCATGCCCTGCAATCTGCGGGATAAACGCGACGCCCAGCTGCCGGCCGCCAACAAAGTCGCGATCTCTTTTCTCGATCGGTCACGCGGGACCTGCCGCCGACCGGAAGATCTGCTCGCATCCATCCAGCGGGAAACCCGCCGTATTCGTCGCAGAGGGCGGGGGCTGCAGCTGCTGGAGATGCTCCGTCTGACCGCGTATTTCCGTCGCCGTCAGCCCCTGCAGGTGCCGGGCGGCGAATGCGGAGCCACGACGGTACTGTCCAACCTGGGGCAGATCGATCACCTGCTGGGGCCGGCGGGGGCTGGCAGTTCAGGGGAAAACTCGCCCGCGGGCGGACCACAACTGCGCAGCCTGACGATCGTACCCAACGGTCGGCGGGGGACTGCCGTGGTGTTCTTTGCCCTCACATTTCGCGGCCGGCTGCGGCTTACATTGTGGTTCGACCAGCGGGTGCTTTCCCCCGTGGCAGCGGCCCGTCTGCACCGGGATTATGTCGCCCGGGTGCAGCAGTGTGCGGCCCCGCTGGAACCGTAGTTCCATTTATATACTGCGGTGCGGGCCAGGTGACGAACACATGGCAGCCAGTGCCCGGCCAGGCAGCTTCACTTCTTTTTCGGCAGGGCCACGGCATACAGAACCGTGACCGAGCCAATCGACATCAGGCTGAAAGCGGCCCACTGCGGCGGATCGAACAGCTGCTTTCCGCCCGGCTCGACCGAAGTGAACATGGCGCGAATAGCCGGGTGATCGTGCGGCTGTTCCGTGATGTTCAATGTCACCCGGTCGATGAACAGAAACGCGATTCCCCACAGCAGCACGAACAGACCGGTGGAAAAAAACATCGAACGCAGCATGGCTCACCTGGCAGACTGATGCACC
>JAGQPV010000578.1 GCA_020426545.1 Planctomycetaceae bacterium | reverse complement strand
GGAACCGGTTGGCCCACCCGCGGGTGGTATGAAAGGAGTAGACTTCAACCCCGGCGGACACCATGTCTTCCAGATAGCTGTTCGACAGGGAGTGGCTGCCAATCTCGTCGTACAGAAAATAAACGCGGATTCCTTCGCGGGCACGGGCGATCAGCCGGGACTGCAGCTCCCGGCCAATTTCATCATCATGCACGATGAAGAACTGAATCAGAATGTAATCCTGCGCCTCGTCGATTCCCGAGAATATTGAATCGAAGGTGGCGGTCCCGTCCACGAGCAGTTCCAGAGAATTGCTCCGGGTGAATGGCATCCAGGCCAGCCGCTCGAGCACGCGGTGTTCCTGCTGTTCGGTCGGGAGCTGTGCCCGAAACTCGGAACGCCATCCCTTCAGTCCCTCGTGGATGTGCCGCACCTCGCAGTTGACGGCCCGCCTCGCGCGAACATAGCCGTGAAACTTGCTGCGGCCGAAAATCAGATACAGCGGCAGGGAGAAGAACGGCAGCACCACCAGCGGGAAAAACCAGGCAATGGCCCCCTGGGACGTGCGGGCCGTCATGATGGCATGCACGGCTGCTGCGATTCCCGCCAGCTCGATCAGTGACAGAATCAGACCGAGCAGCGTCATGTCGTTGGTTGTCATCAGCCTGCCAAAATCCTCTTCTCTGGTGCTGTCTGCCGGTGGGGGCAACCGGTTGCGCGACGGGAACGCCGGCCTGAGAGGCGGTCGGAACAACTCATGTCACCCCGGCCGCTTACGGGAGGACTGAACCATAGACGCAAGCTGCGGAATGTGACAGGGATTTTCAGTCCGGCACCGAGCGCCCTGTCCGCGGGACGCCCCTGCCCCCCGGGTTGCCGATCATACAGTGCCCCCGCCAGTGCGGACACCAAGGGCCCGGCGGCGCCGGGCGACTCCGGCGAAGCACCCTTGATCCGTTCGCTCCATCACACTGGCCGGCCAGGCTCGCTGCGTTGTGCGTCAGCCGGCACACCAGCCCGTGGCGGTACAACAGGCGCATTCGAGGTTCAGCAGGCCAGCCGGGGTCGAACGGGATTTCGGGACAGGCTGTCCCCTCGATTCGCAGGAGAACCGATTTATATCGGAAACTCGAGCACCTGTGAGGAAGGAGGCCCACCACATGTGGAAGGAACCTGTGCCCTGCAGCGCAGCCGGGAAGTGACTGCGGGAACCGGAAGAGCAGCGCAGGCGGCACAGCAGAGAGCGCGCAACCACGTCGCGAGATGTGCCGGAAGAATGTGACCACCACAGAGAGCAATCACGGTATTGCAGCGGGCACCGCTGAGCGGGAAGGCCAGTGGAGCGGCGAAGGAGCAGGAGCCGGCGGACGAAGCGTTCAGGGGGAGTGCGGGAGGTCCAGCCGGTAGAACCGCAGCTTCTTGTCCAGCGTATTCCGGTGGATTCCCAGCCGGCGGGCGGTTTCTGTCTTTACATGTCCGCAGCTGTCATACACCAGCTCAATCAGCTGCCGCTCCACGCCGCCCACGATCCGGTCCAGCAGATCGTGGGCCTCATCGCCGGCCACCTGCAGTTCGGTATGCAGCAGCTGTTCGATCGTGCTGCCGGTGGGAGCCGGACCTTCGCCGTCGAGCAGGCTGTCGACCAGCCGCTGTGCCTGCGCTTCGGTCACAATGGCTTCGATCTGCAGCACGCCTGCCAGCCCGGCCGAATCCCGCGGGAGATGTGGCCCTTCCTGGGAAGCCGACAGCTTGCGAACCTGCGGCTCCTGCGCCGATTCGCTTCGACTGGAGTCGATATCCCGCTCGGCCACAGGCATGAGCAGTGCGACGATTCGCTTCATGATCGATCCTGGATCATGCGGGAAGAAAACGCGTCCCTCCGGCGGCGGAACAGCAGGGGAAACCAATCGGTACGGGTCGCTGGCCTGCTGCAGCCGGGGATTCCAGCTGCAGCAGGGGAAAAGGCAAAGACCGGTCAGTGACGCATGGTGGATTCCACGTTCACAAAGTTGGGATACGCCGTGATGCCGTGTTCGCCGATGTCGAGGCCTTCCGTCTCTTCCTCGGGAGTCACCCGCAGACCAATCGTCATGCTGATGGCTTTGAAGAGCACGAACGAAACCGGGAAGGCCCAGGCAAAGGCCGCCAGCACACCCACAGCCTGAATCACCAGCTGATCGACACCACCGCCAAACAGCAGGCCATCCGGCCCGCCACCGTAGGCACTGTGACAGAACAGCCCGGTGGCCAGGGTACCCCATGCACCACAGACACCATGCACGGAAACTGCACCCACGGGGTCATCAATCTGGAGTTTGTCGAAGAACAGCACCGAGAAGACCACCAGAGCACCGCCCACGGCACCAATCGCCAGGGCCGAGCCGGGGCCCACGTTGTAACAGGGGGCGGTAATCGCCACGAGACCCGCGAGGGCACCGTTCAATGTGAAGCTGACGTCCGGTTTGCCGAACTTCAGCCACGAAACAATCATCGCCACCACCGCACCGGCAGCGGCCGCCAGGTTGGTGGTCACGGCCACGCGGGCGAATTCACCACCACCCACGGCTGTGGTCGACCCGGGGTTGAAGCCGAACCAGCCCAGCCACAGGATGAACACCCCCAGTGCGGCCAGCGTCATCGAGTGACCGGGAATCGGATTGGGTTTGCCGTCGGCACCGTACCGGCCCAGCCGCGGGCCAAGCACAATTGCACCGGCCAGGGCCGCCCAGCCACCGACGGAATGCACCACGGTCGAACCAGCGAAGTCCATGAAGCCGGAAGCCTTGCCGAAGGTGAAGCTCTCCAGCCACCCGCTCCCATGATACAGACCGCCCCACGCCCAGGAGCCGAAAATCGGGTAGACGATGGCCGTGATCCCGACGGAATAGCACAGGTAACCGGTGAATTTGGTTCGTTCAGCCATGGCACCGGAAACAATTGTCGCCGCCGTGGCAGCGAATACCACCTGGAAGATCCAGAAGGCGAAGGTCCAGTGGTCGAGCGTGCCATCCTCATTCATTCCGGTGACGAAGAAGTCAGTCGTTCCCACATAGCCGGAACCCGCACCGAACATCAGCCCGAAGCCAACCGCCCAGAAGGCGATGGTGCCCAGCGAGAAATCCATGATGTTCTTCATGATGATGTTCACGCAGTTCTTGGCCCGCGTGAACCCGGCTTCCACCAGTGTGAAACCGGCCTGCATGAAGAACACGATGAACGCTGCCAGGCAGGTCCACAGAATGTTCGTTTCCGAATAGAGATTGTTCGCCGAGACGGCTCCGTCATCGTCCAGCTGCACGGAGGAAGCCTGCAGCACGTCGAGCTTCTCTTCAATCGTCAGGGACGCCCAGGTTTTCGGCGGGGCGGGTGCTTCCGCGGGTGTTTCTTCGGCTGGCGCTTCTTCAGCGGGTGCTGCCGCGGCCGGTTCCGGGGGCTTGCCTTCAGGAGGCGTGTCCTGGGCCTGTGCCGGCGAGCCGACGAGCAGCCCGACCAGCAGGACACTCCACGCCACCGTACTGCGAATCGCAGCGTGGATTGAGACTTCAGATTCTGACTGGCTGGAACGCATCGTCACTCCTGTTTCCGATTCGCTTAAAATCGAAGCAGATTGATCGTGTCAAACCGCAGTCATCAGACGACGGCGGTCGAGATGGCCAGCATGCGGAGCGCGGCATGACAGCGTTGATGAAATTCGGGATGTCCGGAAAGACAAGGCAATCGGCGTGCCCGAATGGGACTTCAGAGGGGATTGGTCGCAGGTGGTTACCCTGAAACAGGTTACGAAACCTGCTGTTCGCCTGCGGCAGAAGTTGCTGGCCATGGCAGCGGCACACTGTGCCCACGATCAGAACAGAGGTGCCCAGTCCGTCAGCAGGAAAAACGGGCAGCGGCGGATCCTGGAACTCAGGATCGGCGTCGGAAACGGGAGGGCGAGCGGAGCGGTTGGGGAAGCGAATCTGAGCCGCTCGAAGTGCGGGGGAGACGCACGCAACTTAGAAACTGTCCGGAAAGGTGTTCTGTCGTAAAGCAAGCAAAGGCAGGAAGATAACGCCAGGCA
>JAGQPV010000577.1 GCA_020426545.1 Planctomycetaceae bacterium | reverse complement strand
AGATCATCACCGAGGCATGCATGGTGAACAGCATGGTGTAGAACTCGGGAGAGATCTGCCCTCCTTCATTGGCAAACACCAGCTTGCCCAGAATCGGGAGCGAACTCCACGGAAAGGCCAGCTGCCACCGCACGGCCAGAGCCAGGGCACCACCAACCAGCAGCATGACGATCGTGGTGAACAGGAACTGAATGCCGATCATCTTGTGATCGGTCGAGAAGACGTACTTCCTGATGAAGCCGATCTCATGGTGGTCGTGCGCCGCATGCCCAGCATCAGCTGCATGGGCCAGGCCGGCATTATGACTGGGGGGGTGAAGTGTGCTCATACTTGCTCACTCTGCTCGCTGCAGTAAAAGTGCCGCAGTCTGTTATTCAGTCCGGTGTGTTGTTCATCCGGCTGCCAGACAGGGCAGATTGCCGGTCATCCGGGCGTACCGCACCGGCATTAATTATTCGTCGCTGGCGACAGTTTCGCCCGGTTCCTGGTCAACTCCGTCGTCGAACTGCTCCTGCTGCAGTGCCCGCAGGTAGCTGTTGTAGTCTTCATCACTCTGAGCCCAGACGCGGGCATTCATCTTATAGTGGCCCCACCCGCACAGCTCCGCACAGACGAGGTCGAACTTGTCCTGGCGGCTGGCTTCAAACCAGACCGGAATGGCCAGGCCCGGTACAGCGTCCTGCTTGATCCGCATTTCCGGAATGAAGAAGGAATGCTGAACGTCCATCGTGCGCAGCTGAATCAGCACGGGGCGACCGGCCGGCACATGCAGGTCATCGACCGTGTACAGGTCGTCCGGCTGGGGAGTCAGTTTCAGCTGCTTGCCGGGAGCCGGGTAGCGGATCCGCCACTCGAACTGCCGGGCCATGACTTCCGCTACCGGCGACTTCGTGGCCTGTTCCGGGAAGTTGGCCTGAATACGAAACTGAGCCCAGACATCCATCTGGTACAGCGCGATGAACAGCAGGACTCCAGCCGGAACGATCGTCCAGATCACTTCCAGGTTGTGACTGCCGTGAGTGAACAGAGCCCGGTAGTTGGGGTCGGCCCTGTTTCGCACGCCCTGCCACAGGACGTAGCCCAGGGCAATATGCACACCGATGAAAGTGATCGTGGTGACGATCAGGATCAGGTGGAACAGATCATCGATCTGTACTCCCAGCGGGCTGGCCGCCTGGCCGGGAGCCTGAGGAGATCCCGCGGGGAACCACCATCCCATCTGGGGCGCAATCAGACATGATCCGACAGCAGCCATCGGCCAGATGACAAATAAACCAATCCAGAACCTGTTCACACCTGCTACTCCACTTGGAAGGTCAGCGGTCGCTGCCGCTGGTTCCATGCTGTGTCTTGCCCGAGGCCACCTGCTCGCTGTCGCTGACTTCAGCGGCAGGCTGCTGGCCTTCAAACGGAATGCTCATCACGTAGTTGACGACATCCCAGATGTCTTTTTCTGTCAGTGCATTGGCAAACCCCGCCATGGGCGTGCCCTTCACCCCGGAGTGAACCCGTCGATACAGATCCAGCGGCCGGCGACCGCCCCGGTAAATTCCCTGAGTCAGGTCCCGCGGCATGATCGGCTGATTCCAGGCATCGTACAGGCCGGGAGCAGGATACTTCTGCGCGGGCTGCGAACCGGGGATTTCCTGGTAGGCGATGGTCTGCGGTCCGTTGCCTTCGCCGGTCACTCCGTGACAGCCCTTGCAGTCCAGCTTCTTGCCCAGATACAGCGCCCGACCACGGAGTCGGGATTCGGCGGAGTCCTCCACCCGGGCGACGGTCGGCTGAATGGCGGCATCTGGTTCTTCCACTTCCTGCCACGATTCGGCGAGGACGGTGGCTTCTTCGCTGAGTTCTTCACGGAAGCCACCACCCAGGTATTCCGCCAGGGCCGCCAGCATCTCGTTGCGTTCGTCACCCTTCACATCAGCCACGGCTTCCCGGGAGTAGTCTCCCGCCAGCAGGCCGGTCATAGCCTTTTCCATCTCTCCCCGCATCGACAGGAATCGCACGTATTCCACGATGGCGGAGAATTCCTTCTCGGACAGCAGCATGAAGGACGGCATGTAGGTGCCGGGAATTCCATACTGAATCACACGCCGCAGATCATCGCGGCTGGCGCGAACCTTCTGCTTGAGAGAGGTAAATTTGAAAATGCCCTGACGATAATCCCGTGGCCGGGGATTCAGATATTTTGCGGTCGGGCCGTTCCCGTCACCGGCAACACCATGACAGTGCATGCAGTGGGTCATGTACAGTTTACGGCCGAAGGCCAGCTGATCGGCCGGCTGCAGCACGAACTGTGTGCCGGCTTCCGGCGGGCTGTCCAGTTCGGTGGTGAGAGACAGCACCTGGCTGACCGGATCCCACTCGGAAACTGTGGAGACAACCAGATCGTCTCCGGGAGTCACCCACTGCAGGGAGGTTCCGGGTTCCACTTCCAGCGGAGGATCGGTAAACGTCGCCGTGAAGGACGATGGATCCCCTTCGGTGACCGCGGCCACTTCGCCCGCTACTCCACCGTAATCAATGGGCAGCCGCTGCCAGGCAACCGGTGATTCCGGAGTGCCGAACAGGTTAAACAGCCAGTTTTCCACTCCATCGATTTCGACGCGTTCAGACGAACCATCGGCCTGCTGAACCGTGATCCGCATTCCACTGCGGGCCTCGGAAATCAGCTTGAGCGTATCGTCGCTGAGGCTGTACTGAGCCTCGGGCACTTCGCCACAACCTGAGGCCACCAGCGGCAGCAGCAGAGCAGCGGTCAGGAGCAGAACACATCTCATCTCGGAATCTCACCTTATCGAAGGCAGCCGGCGTGGCCTCTACGAGACGGACCGGAGACCTGTCGTTACCCGGCATGGGCTGCCGGGCGGTAGGAAATAAACCACATCATACGCTGCGTGGCCAGGATTTCCGGACAGGCACTGACCGGTTCAGCGGCTGGCGGCAATCGTAACCTGACGGGGACGGGGGCCGTCAAACCCGGCCAGATCACTCTGACCATAGCTGATCTCAACTTCGACGTCCTCGCCGGCAATTTTGACTTCATAACCGCGGTCGAGGTAGCCCACGGTCTCATGCCAGATACGGAACTTGTGAGTTCCCTGAGGCAGGTTGGCAATCTCAAAGCTGCCATCTTTCCCCGATACTGTTCCGTAGGGGTGGTCGAGTGGCAGGTGCCAGGCCTTCATCCACGCGTGCAGGTCGCACTTGACCTGCACGGGCACTTTCTCGGCTCTACGGTAACTGAAGGGAATGCCTTCCTTGTCATTCACCTTCAGCACCGAGTTGAACGGGTCATTCCGGGCGGGGAAGGTATGCGTGTTGTGGGCCACCGGGTCGGAGTTCGTCACCCGAATCGTGGCGCCCGTCTGAACCAGCAGGGCATGCGGCACGAAGACGCAGTTCAGGTTGTCGAACACAACTTCGGTGTCCGCCTCGCCGCCTTCCTCACCACCGCTGGGAGCCCGTTCCAGGTAGATGAACACATTCGCCAGTCCGCCATCATTCACGACGAGGCTTTCGTCGGGAATTGCCTCGGCGGCACAGACGGCAGCATCCTTGATGGAGGCACCAGCAGCAAACAGGGGTGCCCGGGTGCCGTCATCCTTGAATGTGATCTTCCCTCTGAAGGTTGCCGGCCCACTTCCGCCAGCAGCCGGGCCGGTCGTACCGGCCGCCGCTCCAGGCGATGTGCCGGAATCCGTGCTGCCTGCTGAGGCTGCCAGTGGATCGGACTGTTCCAGTTCCGAAGGCTTGACCTTAACCGTCACGTCCGTGCCGGCTCCGGTGTCGGTTGTGCCGCCACCACACCCGGTCATGATTCCGCCGGTCGATGCCAGCAGCATCAGCACCAGAAACTGTCTGTTCAATGTCATCGTTCTGCACCTGTGCCATGCCGGTTCCGATCCCCGCTGCTCGTCGGAGGATACCCCGCCATGTTCCAAAGTGAATTCCTGGGGACAGACAGCACACTGCCCTGGAACTGTTGCCGGAGCCGTGTCATGGATGGGCTGCTGTCCTGTTATCTGCA
>JAGQPV010000576.1 GCA_020426545.1 Planctomycetaceae bacterium | reverse complement strand
GCATCATGAGCTGATGTTCCAGCGTCATCAGGGCCACGATATCACTGTGCGGAGTCAGGTACGGCTGCACGTTGAACCGGTCCGACAGGTCTGTGATATTCGCCCCGTCTTCCCGGTCAATCGCTTCAGGATTCAGTCGGCTTTCCGAATAGACGTTCCCCATGTGCCGCATGGCACCATGCGTTCCGGTGACATACCAGCCGCCCCAGCGTTCGCGGAACGGGCTGGTATGATCGGTGGTGAAGGTGCCCGAACCAAAATGCGGCTGCCCGGCGGAATTCGCATACACCGACCGCACCAGTCCTCCGGGAACTCCCCCTGTGCGGCTGGATGCGTGGCAGATCAGGCACTGGCCCTTATCGCGGATAAACCGGGGAGAAGTCCCGTCCTCACCAGGATCCAGAGTGTAGAAAACCTGCCCCTGCCGGGGATCGAGGCTCATCACTTCAATCAGATCGCTGTGCTGCACCCGGCCGATGCTGGTGTCATCGTTGAAGTACAGGGCCCGGGGGCGATGACGGGAAATCTGCCGCAGCTGAAAGCTGGTCTTCGAGAAAACCAGCACCTGCGATGAGGGGCGGATATCGAGCAGTTTCAACAGCGATGGCAGCCAGCCATGCTGTTCGTCTTTCTCCAGCTGCACTTCTCCGCTGTCCAGCTGCTCCTGCAACCGGGAGATCGCCGTTTCGACCGGCCGTGTTCCATACAGAATGGGCTCCTGCTCGAAGTCCGTCTGCGAGTACGCATTCCCCGCGCAGCAGGTGACGAGCAGGCCGGCCAGCAGCAGGCAGCCAGACAGACGGGGAAGCACTCCGGCAGGAACCGGAACAGAGCCGAACTGCAGCGACAGTGCCGCGATGGAGGCGTTTCGCATGGGCGGGCTTTCGGGCGGGCGTTGAAAACTGAGTGTCGGGCAGGAGGAAGGCTCTCCGGGCAAAACGGTAGCGCCGGGGCACCACAGGCTGGCGACCGGCAGCAATCCCGGTGCAGGCCAGGACAAACATGGAGCGCCGTTCTGCAGAGCAGCAACTCCTGCGGGAACAGGCCAGGATCACCTCGGAGGGACCATCAGCGGGACATGGCCTCCCGTTTCTGATGGATGAAACTTACATGGTGGGGAATGTGGTCGGTAATGCGGCTGAGCAGAACCTCCAGGGTGATCGGTCCATCTTCTGAATGGTTCCCGGTACGCTCCAGCACGGCGGGATCCATCGAGCGGAACAGACGGGCCACATGCCGTCGGACCGCCCGAATCAGGTTCAGTTCCTCTTCCATGTTTCGGTTCTCATACGCCAGCCGGGCCGCAAACAGATCGGGGTCTCCCCCGAAGAATGTCGGTTGCTCCTCCGCAATGACACGTTTCATTCGATCGGCATATACCGGCTCAAAATCGGCGATATGAGCGACCACCTGACGGGTCGTCCACTGTCCCGGCACCGGAGCAATATCCAGCTGCGCGTCGGTCATGCCGCGAATCGACTGTGCCAGCAGTTCCGGCCCGGCGAGATAACTTTCAATCCGTTGTTCGAACGTCACCAGCTGTGTACTCCCGGAGATTAAACTCTGTAATGTTTCCCTGTGACTGGCAAACTACATGCCAGACGTCAGCCACCCGCAGGTGGAACACGACCTGATGCACGAGCGGCGTATTACCCTGAGCAACAGGAACTGCCCTGTGATAACCATCTGATATGGTACCGTTATGGGAGGGGAAGATCATCCCGTCACAGTTCACGAATCGCGACCGGCAGGCCCGGTAAAAACCCCACTCAATAGAAGACACCGGCGAACAGTCCACAACATCAGCCTGCCCACTCAGGCGGCCTGGCAGTAAGTCGTCCTCGTACTGAAATCGACGTCTCTAATCTTCTCTGGCGAGCAGCTGGTGAACCTGTTTCAGGGCGGTGGAGCCGGGCAACACCCATGCCCGGTGCTGCCGCGACCACATTCCTCCCGCCTGGTGAACTGCATCGCGAACTGCTGGCCCGCTGCCGTGGAATATCCAGCCGGCATTGTACCGTCGTGCACATTCCAGCCTCTCAAAATACAGCTTCAATGCCACCGCATTATTATGGTGTGTATCGGTCGCGGCATACAGTAAAACGACCGTCTGCTGACTGGCCCGTTTCACCAGTTGCCGGCAGTCTGCCTGATGATGCAGTTCCAGTTCGTGATAATATCTCTGGCGGAATTCATCCCACCGTTCCGGCTGATTGTGATACCACTGACGCAGCTCAGTCGAGGGGGCCAGTTCCTTCAGCCAGCAGTCCTGAGGAATCTGCTTCCGGCTGATGCCACGCGGCCACAGCCTGTCAACCAGAACGGTGTAACTCCCCGGCAGATCCGGCCTGTCATAAACACGAATGGCTCTGACATCAAACATGCGTGAGATCTCCGGCGATTCCGGATTCACACTTGCCTTCCCCTGGTAGCCTGTGACCGGCAGCCGGGGAACCGACCGCTGTGATTCTCTCGAGCCGGACGAGCAAGGTTGCTGTCAGTCGAGGGGGATGGTGTAGCTGATAGCACCAATGGGTTCGCCCTTTTTCGCGTCGGCATAGTGTGCATGGCACATGACACATTTCTTCATGACGACCGGCACGGGAGTCATCACGCGGAGATTCCATTTGTCGCCCTGTTGAACGACCTGTTCCACGGTCTCCGCTCCTGCTTTCAGCTTGCTCACGGCCGCCTTCTCGAATTCGTCCTTCGCCACATTGTCTTCGTCGTATGGCTTACCGGTGGCATCAATCAGCCGGACCGCATGCGACCCGCCCTTGGTGACCCGGTCAAACAGAACGACGGCGGCGCTGCCAGCCGGAAAATCCTCTTCATCGTGCACGTACTTGTCGGTAATGAGCACGATGGCATTCTTATAGACCTCATCGAGCATCATCGCCGTGCGGCGTCCCCGTGCGACGGACTCCTGCCCCGGCTTTCCGGCTTTGGCGTCTTCCGCGTGCAGCGACTGCCGGGTTGTGCCCCAGGCAGTCATCGCCAGCACCGCAGTTCCCAGCAGCAGACCCATCACCTGTCTTGAGCGCATGGTTGGTTTCCCTCATTTTCAGCATGGAATGAAACAGAAAACGCAATTCTCAGTCACGGAAGCGGCCCGGCCGCCAGAATCATTTGACGGCGCAGGTCAGCCATCAGACGAATCGGCATCCGGGGCGGGGCCTGCCCCGGCAACCGTCAGTTCGACCAGTTTCTCGCGGGACGGAATCACGTCGGCCAGAGTGACAGAATTCAGGTAATCCCGCTGGAGTCGCTCCGCTTCGGCCAGCACCCCTTTGAGCCGGCAGAAGGGCTGAATCACACAGACGTCCTCCGTACCGATGCAGTCCAGCAGGTGGACGGAGCCCTCAAATGCGAGAATGACTTCGCCGATACGTATCGATTCCGGGGCACGAGCCAGCTCGATTCCACCTCCCACACCACGAATACTGCGGACAAACCCCATACGCGCCAGCAGATTCACCACGCGAGCGACGTGGCTGGTTGAAATGCCATACAGCTGCGCAATGTGGCCTGCCGTGGAACGCCCCGGCACGGAAGCCAGGTACATCAGCGTTCGCAGTGCGTAATCGGTCTGAGTGGTGAGTCTCACAGAGATACCTGCCAAACATGTATAACAAATACGTATTTGAGATTTATATCGTCGCTCCTTCCCGCTGTCAAACCTGTTCTGCCCGTGAAACTGGGGGATGTGACCGGTTGCAGTCTGTGTCGGCAGCTGCCATTCTGCTGAACCGGGCCATCGTTTTTTCGGCCTGCTCCACAGGATATTCCCGAACGAACGGACGCCTGCTCCGGCTGCACCATGCCTGAAATCCCTGCCAGTCTTGTGGAGAGCAGCCTGCCCGTGCTGGTGCTGTTTACGGCTGCGCTGGTGCGCTCGACCTTCGGGTTTGGAGATGCGCTGGTGGCCATGCCGCTGCTGGCCCTGTTCATGCCGCTGGAGACAGCAGCTCCGCTGGTGGCCCTGATCTCCCTGCTGATTGCAGGAAGCGTTCTGCAGCGGGACTGGCGGCACGCAGAGCGCCCGGC
>JAGQPV010000575.1 GCA_020426545.1 Planctomycetaceae bacterium | reverse complement strand
GTCATCGGAACGTTGTCATCCCGCCCGGCCTATGCCCGCCAGTTGCTGGCCGCGGTGGAAGCCGGCACGGTGCCGGCGACGGAAGTCTCTGCATTTACGGCACGGCAGCTTGAAGCGCTGAAAGACCCGGTCGTTACGGCCACGCTGAAGCAGGTGTGGGGCAGCCTGCGACCGACCGATGCCAGCCGCCGGCAGGCCATTGTCGAACTGCGTTCGCAGTTGCCGCCCGCTGTGCTGGAGAAAGGCGACCTGAGCCATGGCCGGCTGCTGTTCAAGAAAACGTGCGCCGGCTGCCATCGCCTGTTCGATGACGGTCGCCAGCTGGGCCCCGATCTGACGGGCTCGCAGCGGCACAGCATCGACTACCTGCTGGAGAACCTGGTCGACCCGAATGCTGTGGTGGGCGGAGATTACCGGATGACGGTGATTGCTCTGGAATCGGGGCGGGTGCTGAACGGGCTGGTACGGGCCGAGGACGAAAACACGATCACCCTCGAGACCGCCAACGAAACCGTGCGGGTACCCGTGGCTGAAGTGGAACAGCGGCAGCGGCAGTCGATTTCCTTCATGCCGGAGAAGCTGCTGGAAAAGCTGTCGCCCGTCGATCTGCGGGACCTGCTGGCCTACCTGATGGCTCCGGCCCAGGTTCCGCTGCCACCCGAGGCACAGGCTGCTCCCTGAGCAGGCACATTCGGGCGAGACTCGACCGGGCAGCCATTACTGGAACCTGGGGGCGACCTCGTACCAGCCGGCGATGGCGGAAAACAAAATCGCCACGATCAGCACGGTATCGGTCAGCCAGCTGTTCCGGTCTTCACGGGGCAGGTGCCCCCAGCGGCCATTGAGCACCAGCAGCACAATGGCCAGCAGCGGAATGAATGCGGCGCCGATGATGGCGTAGTACTTCTGCACCTGCCGGAAATCGAACCACAGGCCCAGGGCGGGAATGCAGGCCAGCCCGTACAGATAACGGCGGTAGGCCGTGGTGGCCGTCAGCCCGGAACTGGACTGCTGGTCCTGCTCCGTGAGCGCAGTGGTCTGCTGGCTGGTGGTGGTGCGGGAACGGCTGGTCAGCCGGCGAAAATCGGCGAACAGATAAGGCACGCTCTGCCAGACTCCCAGCAGACTGCTGGCGACTGCTCCCCACGAGCCCACCAGAAAAGCCCATTTCGCATACGGTCCGAAACTGCCGAGGGCGGTTTCCAGGTGTTCGGCCAGCAGGACAATCAGCCGGGTCGATGATTCCTTTTTCGCGAACGAAATGCCATTGCCCAGAATGACCATGCCCACGCCGAACAGAGCCGTCATCGCGTAACCGGTGGCCAGGTCGATGCGGCAGGTGCGAAGCTGTTCGCGTCCCTGCCAGCCTTCTTCGCGAATCCAGTATCCGTAACACAGCACGGTGAGTGTTCCGCCGACTCCGCCCATCAGGGCGATCGACCAGCGGAGCGCTTCGGGGTCGGCCGTATTGATCCGCGGGATGAACAGACCGCTGGCCACCGCTCCCCAGTCCGGGCGGGTGGCAATGACGGTGACGATCACGGTCAGCACCATCACGGCGATGCAGACCGCCATCACCCGTTCAAACAGCCGGTAGCCGCCCCGCCGGACGAGAATCACAGCCACCAGACTGTGCAGCAGACCGTAAACCACCCGGTCGGCCTTTGGATTGAACAGGGGCAGAATGGCGTGGGCCGTGGCACCGCAGGCGCTCATCAGGGCGGAACCGACAAAGAAGCTCCACAGCAGCAGGTAGGCCAGAAAGACAAACTGCACCAGCCGGCCGAGGTGGGTGGTTCCGCCTTCCAGCAATGTGGTGCCCGTGGAGAGCTGCCAGCGGGCGAGGCCTTCATTCAGCACAAACTTGAGCAGTGCGCCCAAGGGGACGACCCACAGCACTGCCAGGTGCAAGCGGCTGCCGGCGAAGGCGGCCGTGGCCAGATCGCCGGCCCCCACGCCCGTAGCTGCGACCAGAATTCCCGGGCCGATTATGTTCAGCAGTCCGCCCGACCGGGGTTGTTCGGCCATCGTGAAGTACTTTCTGGATTCGGAACCATGAACTTCAGGAAGCTGGTACAGCAGAGGACTTCCGGGTGACTGCCAGCCTGCAGTGCATACAGCCGCACAGGCAGCCGGGCTGCAGGTGGAAACTACCCGAAGCAGCCGCCTGAAGCCAGCACCCGCGGCCCGCCATTGACCACGCGGTTTCGCGGGTCTTACACTCTGCTGGCTGTCCGTTGTGCTGTTTCCCGGTCGAGCAGCAGCGCAGCGGGCCTGTCATCGCTCGGGAAAGCAGGCCTTTTCTCCGGTCGCCTGCGGGGAGACTGGTGCCGCACCTGCGGACTGTATCCCGGCGGAATTCCCTTCACGTTCCTGATTTCACGGCGGGTGGCGGCATCTGGCGGGATGCCCGTTTTCCGCTCTGCCCGGCCCCTGGAAACACACGCATGCACCCGGCAAAGATTGGTCCGTACCAGATTGAACGGAAGATCGGTGCCGGTGGGATGGGGACGGTCTACCAGGGAAGGCACGTGGAAACGGGCGAGCTGGCGGCTGTCAAAGTGCTGCCGGCTTCCATGGCACGGGAGGAAGGATTTGTCGCTCGTTTCAACCGGGAAATCGAAGCGGTGCAGAAGCTGTCCAACCCGCATATTGTTGGATTTCAGGAAAGCGGAGTCGAAAACGAAACCTACTGGTATGCGATGGAGTTTGTGGACGGGGAAACGCTGACCGCCCGGCTCCGGCGGGACGGCAAACTGGGCTGGAAGGAAGCGGTTCGCATTTCGCTGCAGATCTGCATTGCCCTGAAGGCAGCCCACGACATGGGCATTGTGCACCGGGATCTCAAACCGTCGAATCTGATGCTCGACAAGGACGGGAACGTCAAGCTGACGGATTTTGGCGTGGCTCAGGTGTTCGCGGCCTCCCGGCTGACAGTGACGGGCGGCATCATCGGGACGGCGGAATACATGTCGCCCGAGCAGGCCCAGGGCCGCCGCGCCACAAAGAAGAGCGACCTGTACTCGCTGGGCGCGGTGATGTACGCCATGCTGACCGGCCGGCCCCCGTTCAGCGGGAAATCGACTGTCGATGTCATTCAGAAACAGCGGTTCGGGCAGTTCGACCGGCCGCGGATGTACGTCGATGATCTGCCGTACTGGCTGGATGAACTGGTCTGCCAGCTGCTGGAGAAAAATCCGGATGACCGCCTGGCCGACGCGTATGTGCTGTCCCGTCGGCTGAAAGAGATCGAGAAGAAGGTCGAGCTGTCTCAGTCCGGTCATACGCTGGGGCACGAGACGTCCGGCAGTTATGACGGCGATGCGCCGACGGTTTCGGCCGAACTGATGGCGACTCATGCGGAAGAAGGATTTGGCGGGCCGGGGCCTGGGACCCTGATGCGGGACCTGGTGCGGGCGGAAATCGAACTGGCCAGCGAAGGCGGCCGCTTTTCCCGGCTGGTGAACAGCACCTGGTTCCTGGTGACCATGCTGCTGCTGCTGATTGCCGGCGGTGTGTGGTGGTTCCGTACGCCGGCCCTCTCTCCGGAGGAACAGTTTGAAGCCGGCCAGGAAATCATGGCCCGCGGGGAAGGCCCGGAGTGGCTGAAAGCAAGAGACGAATACTTCGAGCCGCTGATGCAGGAAGATCCCGAACGCTGGCGAGACCGGGTGGCACCTTTCCTCGAGCGGATCGAGTTTTATGCCCTGCAGGAATCCGTCCGGCCTTCTCCTCTCCGGCGGGAACGTAACGAAACCGACGAACCCAGGCGGTTCCTGCGGCTGGCCCGGCATTACCGCGATGTGGGAGACCGGGCCGCGGCGACCAGGGTGCTGGAGAGCCTGTGCCTGCTGCTGCAGTACCACCAGAATGAGCAGGCGACTTTAGAGCTGGCCCGGCAGATGCTGGCCGAACTGGAGGATCCTGGTGAAAACCAGGAAACTCTGAGACCGTTTATTGCGGCATCGCTGGCGGAGGCGGAGCGCCTGAAGCAGGCGGGAGAATCCACAGCCGCCCGGCAGATTCTGCGGAGTATTGTCTCGCTGT
>JAGQPV010000574.1 GCA_020426545.1 Planctomycetaceae bacterium | reverse complement strand
TCGATGCGGCGGGCGCGGTCAAAATCGGCCACAGCCCGGCCATAGTCTTTCAGGCCGTACCAGGCATCTCCCCGGATGGACCAGGCTGCCAGGCCGGCGCTGGCCTCCAGGGCCCGGTCGCACAGGGTCACCGTCTGCTGAAATTCCCCGCGATCGAGCTGAACCCGGGCCTGGCCAAGCCAGGCTTCGCTCAGCCGGGGGTTGAGACTGGCTGCCTGTTCAAAGTCGCTCAGAGCCAGATCCTGCTGGCCGAGTCTCTGCCGGACTTCGCCCCGCCCCAGAAAGGCTTCGGCATCGCCTTTGTTTTCACGAATCCGCTGGTCAAACACGACCAGCAGTTCCAGCAGAGTGGCCTTCTGTCGATCGGCGTCTGCTTCGCGGGTGTGTCCCAGCTGTTCCCACGCCGACTGCCGGTGCCGGTAGTATTTGGGGTTTTCCGGCCGCCGCACGATGGCTTCGGTGAAATCAGCCACGGCCGCGTTGTAGTTTTCCTGGCGAAAGTGCGTCAGTCCGCGGTTGTTCAGCGGGTTGACCGCTGACGGATCAATCGCAATCGCGGCATCAAAATCGGCAATGGCCTCATCGAACTGACCCAGCCGCATCCGCACAAATCCACGGTTGTTGAGGGCATCGAGATAGCCGGGCCGGCATTTCAGTGCCTGGGCGAAGTCTTTCACTGCTTCTTCAGCATGGCCCAGAGCCATCTGAACCATGCCCCGGTTGTTATACGCTTCCGCGAATTCGGGCTGCAGGGCGATCGCTTCATTCAGATCGGCAAAGGCGGCTTCGTGGCTGCCTCGGGTCAACAGAAAGAAGCCACGGGTATTCCACCAGGAGGCGTTCTTCGGGTTGAGCTGCAGTGCGGTGCTCAGGTCGGCCAGCGCACTCGCATTCTGACCCATGTCCGCGTAGGCCCGGCCCCGCTGAAATGCTGCGTCCGCATTCTGTGGGTCGAGAGCGATGCACTGCGACAGCAGTTCCACCGCGAGGGACAAACGGCCGGCTTCCACCGCGGTTTCCGCTTCCACCAGCAGCCGTTCGATCTCCGGCCGGGATGCGGCGCGGGAGTCGGCTGCTCCGGTGGTGGCTTCCGCTGTCTGCTTCGTCCCGGCCCCGGTCGCCGTGTTCTCCGTGGCGGCAGTCTCCGCGCCCGCCGGACGCTGGGGATCCGTCAGCGCAGCGTCTTCGCCCGCGGTCTCACCACAGCCGGCAGCAGCTGCGAACAGCATGCCGCACACTATACAGAGAGACATCCTGAAGGCCATGAGTCGTTCTCCAGTATGGGGCAGCCGGGCAGCGTGCCGGGCCAGTGATGGAACGGAATGTACGGAATGTACGGAAGGAAATGCCGACGACCAGCAGCGGGGGCCCTGCCCCGGTTGAAGGCGGCACGGCGGTCTGCGCAGCGGTTGATCGGGAGAGAAATTCAGCCGGACCACAACTGCGATGGGGAGAAATTTCAGGTGTGATCGATAAGGGGCCGCGTTCTAGCGGCCAAATGGAAAACTGTCAACGTGAGTTCCAGTCCCCCGCAGGCTGAAATTCGCAGGCTGCACGCTTCGCAAGTCGAAGATGTTAAAGCAGTTGGGCGGTTCGGCTGCCCGCGGGTCGGCCTGTTTGCAGAGGGGGAGATCGAAATCCTCCCCTCGGGCCGTTCTGCGGACAGGATCAGGCCCGTGCCTCTGAAACCGGGCTGGCGGTACGCGGTGGAACGGGAAATTTCCCGCGAGGATTTGAGGTTCTCTTCGTATCTCGGCAGACTGTCCCGTTCAGGTGGTACTGTCCCGGAGACCAGCAGGCCCGGGGACCCCGCTCTGACATTCCGCAGCTTCGCCCGCCAGTTGACAACTTTGGAGATGGACCATGCGTTTGTGCCGCTTTGAACACGAGGGCCAGGCCCAGTGTGGCTTCTATACCGAGACACTCATTGTGCCGCTGGCTGTGCTGGCGAAGGACAGGGGTGTTTCCGTGCCGGAATCCTGTTCACTGCTGCCGCTGCTGCCCGGTGGAGAGGCCCATCAGCAGGTGCTCGGGCTGCAGAAGGAACTGACCGAGGACGATGTGGCCCGGCTGGGGCTGCCGGTTGATTCCGTCAGGCTGCTGGTTCCCGTGCCCGATCCCTCCAAACTGCTGCTGCTGGCCGGCAATTATTCCCGCCACATCGAAGAAGGTGGCGGCAAGGCCGAAGAGCGGGCCCGCACGTTTCCGTATGTGTTCATGAAGCCTCCGCTGACCACGCTGACCCACCCCGGCGATCCGATCCGGATTCCGGCCATCTCGCCGGACCATATCGACTGGGAGCTGGAACTGGCGGTTATCATCGGGAAGAAGTGTCGTGGTGTCAGCCAGGCGGATGCCCTGAATTACGTCGCCGGCTACACCGTGATCAACGATATTTCCGACCGCAAATTCCGGCCCAATCCCGGCCGGGCCGAGCGTGAGAAGGATGGTTTCTTCGACTGGCTGCACGGGAAATGGCACGACACCTTCTGCCCCTGCGGTCCGTGTGTCCTGCCGGCGGATGAGCTGGCCGATCCTCAGACGCTCGACCTGAAGCTGCGGGTCAACGGCGAGACGGAGCAGGACGGTTCCACCGCGGAGATGGTGTTCCCGGTGGCGGAAATCGTGTCGTTCATCTCCAGCTTCGTCACGCTTGAGCCGGGAGACATCATCTCCACCGGCACCACCGCTGGTGTGGGTTCCGCGAAGGGCAAGTTCCTGAAAGCCGGCGATCAGGTGGAAGCGGAAATCGGCCAGATCGGCATTCTGCGAAACCCGGTCGCTGCCGAAGAGGGTTGAACGTCCGCCGGGACATCTCCTGTTCGCGGCAGCAGCGGCTGTCGCGGCGGGGATGTTGAAGTCAGGAGGCCAGAATCATTACGTCCGGTCTGGAACAGAAAAGCAGGGCCGGCTGTGCCGGCCGTCTTCGATGGACCAATGGCAATGCGGGCAGTGTCAGTCGCTCAGACCCGTTCCTGAGAGTTTTCTGCGGTGAAGTATCTCTTCCGCATTCGGACGGCCGGCACAGCCGGCCCTGCAGCTGAAGAGAAGACCACGCCCTTCCTGCGTCAGGGCGTGCCACCCGGCGTTAGCATTCCACGCAACAGAAATCGAATAGACTGCTTCAGACGTAATGAGCAGTTCAGGCTGTGCCTGACGTCTTTCCGGACATAGAAAACGCCACGGTCACCGAACCCGTTTCTGCCCGTGTTCGTCGCAAATCAGGCAGGCCAGGCACCGCGGTTCGACCGGGTACAGCACCAGGGTTCAGAACAGCGACATGACCGGGTGGCCGTCCGAGATCCGGATTGGCCTTCCGGTGGCATCGAGCACGGCGGCTTCCGGGCTGAGCCCGAAGGCATGCAGCACCGTGGCCTGCAGATCGAACGTGGAGACCGGCTGGTCTTTCACATAGGCCGCGTGATGATCGCTGGCACCGTGGATCCGCCCCCCCTGCACTCCGCCACCGGCCAGCACCGCCGAGTAGCACGAACCCCAGTGATCCCGCCCGGTGAGCTTATTGATTTTGGGCGTGCGGCCGAATTCGCCCACCACCACCACCAGCGTTTCCTCCAGCAGGCCCCGCTGGTCGAGGTCGTCAATCAGGGTGGAAAACGCTTTATCGAACGACGGACAGCAGTAATCGTGCGTCAGCATGTCCACGCCACGGCTGACTCCTCCGCACACTTTCCCGTCCACGCCGTGGTTGTCCCACAGGTTGAACTGGCAGCCGTCTTCTCCGTAGAACGTCCAGAACACGTTCACCATCCGCACGTCGCGTTCAATCAGGCGGCGGGCCAGCAGGAAACTCTGCCCGTATTCGTTCAGCCCGTACCGCTCCCGCAGGGCGTGCTGCTCGCGGGTGACATCGAAGGCTTCTTTCAGTGCCTTTGATGTGAGCATGTTGAAGGCCGTCTCGTAATGGGAGTCCATCTGACGGGTGGCCGGCGTGGCGGTGCCGTCCGGTCGGGTCTGCTCCACCACATTCAGCAGGTTCCGTCGCAGCTGCAGCCGGCTGGCTGACATATCGGCCCTGTCCAGCTCGAGGTTC
>JAGQPV010000573.1 GCA_020426545.1 Planctomycetaceae bacterium | reverse complement strand
CGAACCATGAATCGGCTCGTACAGACCGGGACCGCTGTCGCCCAGCGAGGCCGAAGGCAACAGGCCCAGAGAACCGGGCAGCATCGAACCTTCATCGGTCAGAATGTCGCCGAACAGGTTCCCCGTGACGACCACATCGAAATCCTTCGGGCGGGAAATCAGGTGCATGGCCATCGCATCGACCAGCACCACATCGTAGGTCACGTCGGGGAATTCTTCCCGCACCACGCGCTCGGAGACCTGCCGCCACAGCCGGGAGACTTCCAGCACGTTGGCCTTGTCGACTGAAGTCAGCCGGCCGCTGCGCAGCTGCGCCGCCCGGGCGGCCACCCGCACCACCTGCTCGATCTCGCTGGTGCGGTAGTTCATCACGTTCCAGGCTTCTTCATCCGCCCCGGTGCCCTTGCGGCCGGACTCGCCGAAGTAGATGCCGCCAGTCAGCTCACGGACAAACAGAATGTCCGTCCCCTCGATGATGTGCCGCTTCAGCGGAGACGAATCCAGCAGGCATTCAAACGGGCGAATGGGCCGCAGGTTGGCGAACAGCGACAGTTCCTTGCGGAGGCCGAGCAGCCCGGCTTCGGGGCGCGTTTTGGCGGTGGGGTCGTCCCACTTCGGCCCGCCCACGGCACCCAGCAGAATGGCGGATGAATCGCGGCAGGCTGCCAGCGTGTCGGCCGGCAGCGGCGTGCCGAAATCATCAATCGCGTTCCCGCCCATGGGGCAGGTGGCGAAGGTGAATTTGTGACCGCCGCGCTCCGCCACGGTTTCCAGTACGGTGCGGGCCTGGGCTACGATTTCCGGCCCGATGCCGTCGCCCGGCAGCAGAACAATCTGTGCATCCACGGTGGTCTCGCCTTTCGCCTGTATGATCGGTTGGCCGCCAGGTACCCTGTGCGGGCATTGTTCCGGGGCTGTCATAGTGCGGGAACCTGTGTGAAGACTTTGAGAGATTCATGTTCCCGGCATCGCCTGGCAGCTTGCCAGCCGCCGTGGATTATGCGAACTATGGCAGCAGAAACAAGAACAGCGGTCCGGCGCCCCGGCGGGCCTTCCCTGGAATCTCTCTGATTGTGACAGAACGGCAGACGAATGAGCAGCGATCCGGCTGACGCTGGCAGAATTTCAGACGGCAGTGCTCTGGCACCTTCTTCGTCCCCTGTGCCGGCCGAGGGTGCGGCATCGCCGGCCCGGCCCGGCAGTTTCCTGGAGCTGGCCGCCTCCCGCCGCGAGTGGATTGAACAGGTTCTCCGTCCGTGGTGCATTCAGGCTCCGCACCGCGAGCTGAAACTGGCCGCGCTGGAATGGCAGGATATCGCCGGCAAGGTCGATCCCGATTCGACCTTGTGGACCTGGGCCTGGAGCCGGTTTCCCGCTCTGGTTCACGAGGGTATGCCCGGCGTGAACGAAACCGCCGAAGTGCGGGTGACCTTTCGCGATGGCACGGTGCTGGAAGGCTATCCCGACGCCCGCGAAAGCACCGGCGGACGGCTGGTGCTGCTGGCCCGTTCCGAGGCCGATCCCGGTACCTATGCCCTGGCCGAGCCGAAGTCGATCGACGAGATCGCCTCGGCGGAACGCATCTGAGCAGACTGTGCATGGCTGGCCGTGCGATGTGCCACGTGACGGAAGCAGCGTGGGCACGTCGTGACGACGTTCTCTATCGGCAGGGATCCTCGGTCATGCCCATCCCGCTTCGCGGCTATGGGCATGGCACCCGGCGTTGGTGCAGCTTCAGCACAGGCTGACGGTTGCCCGCTGGTCCTGCGTCGCACCATGTCAAATCCCGCCGGCGGGCTTCTGAGTGGTGCCGGAATGGGGTACGATAGACCATGTCACTCCACAGGCTGATTTCCGCAGGGGCGTACTGATGACACAGTTCCGACGGCTGGCCCTTCTTCCCGCATTCCTGCTGCTGACTTCGGTGGCCCTGGCGGGCGGACCGCAGCCGGAATGGTTTCGCCGGGATGGTGGTGTGGCGGCGAACGACAACGCCCCGCTGCCCCGTCAGCCGGGCAGTGCGGAACAGCTGCGGTGGAAACGCGATCTACTGCCTGGCCTGTCGTCGCCCTGTGTCTCGGGAGACCGCATTTTCCTCACCACGTGGGATGCGGAGAACGAAGAACTGGCGACAGTCGCGCTCAGCCTGGGCGATGGTTCCGTCCTGTGGCGGCAGGTTGCTCCCGCGAATGCGATCGAGCCGTTTCACCAGACAGGCAGCCCGGCCAGCTGCACTCCCGCCGCCGATGACGAACGCGTGTACGTGTTCTTCGGCAGTTATGGCATGCTGTGCTACAGCCGCGACGGTGACCTGCTGTGGAAGCGGGTGCTGGGGCCGTTTCAGGATGAATTCGGTGCCAGCAGTTCTCCCGTGCTGGTGGGAGATCTCGTGGTGCTGAACGAAGACCACGACATCGGCAGTTTTCTGATCGCTCTGGATCGCGAAACGGGTAAAACCGTGTGGGAAGTGCCCCGTCCCGGCTTCACCCGCAGCTATTCCACGCCCGTGGTCTGGGAGCACCACGGCCGGACCGACCTGGTGGTGGCGGGTGCGCTGCAGCTGACAGGCTACGACCCGGAAACCGGAGCCAAACGGTGGACGCTCGACGGCCTGGCCCGCATTGTGAATACGACGCCGGTCATCAGCGAGGGCACGCTGTATGTGGCGACTTGGGCCCCTGGCGGAGACGCTCCCGGCGGCGAAGACCGGCTGGGCATGGAGACCTGGGCCGAAGCGGCAAAGCTGTACGATAAGAATGCCGACGGGCAGATTGCGAAAGAGGAGCTGCCGGAAGGCCCCGTGCTGACACGGTTCTTCCGCATCGACCTCGACCAGACGGGCAGCCTGAGCCAGGCGGAGTGGGAAGCCCATGCCCGCGTGTTCGACCTGGCCCGCAACCAGCTGATGGCCATTCGCCCCGCCGCCGATGGCACGGTTTCTGCCGACAGCATTCAGTGGACGTACCATCGCGGCCTGCCTTCGGTGCCCAGCCCGCTGGTGTACCGGGAGACGGCCTATCTGCTGCGCAACGCGGGGATTTTCACCAGCCTGGATGCAGCGACCGGCGAACTGCAGCGACAGGCCCGGGTACCGGGACGGGGGAATTACTATGCCTCGCCCGTGGCAGGCAACGGGCTGATTTATGTCGCCAGCGAGCGGGGCGTGGTCACTGTGCTGGAGGCCGGGCCCCAGTGGAAGACGCTGTCCACGCACGATTTCAAAGAGCGGATCATGGCCACGCCGGCCCTGCATGAAGGGCACCTGATCCTGCGGACCGACGCAGCCGTGTACTGTTTTGGCGGTAACTGAAGCCCCCACCCCGCCTGTTCAGCGGTTCGATCGCCACGCCCTGATTCCTGCATGAAACGGAGCACCGACTGTGGACTCTCTGCCCGCCTCGCTGCTGCAGCACCTCGGCCGCCGCGCCTTCCTGCGTGAGGGAGGCAGCGGAGTCGGAAGTGTCGCCCTGGCCAGTCTGCTGGCCGGTGAACAGTCGCCCCTCGCCGCTGCTGAAACCGGCGCCGCCTCCGCGGCGGGCGGCCTCGAGGGAATGCCGCATTTCGCGCCGCGGGCGAAGCGGGTGATCTACCTGTTTCAGTCGGGGGCTCCCTCGCAGATTGATCTGTTCGACCACAAGCCGGCGCTGGAGCAGCTGCGGGCCACCGATCTGCCGGATTCCATTCGTCAGGGACAGCGGCTGACGGGCATGACGTCCCGCCAGTCCCGTTTTCCCATTGCCCCGTCGATGTTCAAATTCGCGCGGCACGGCGAAAGCGGCCAGGAAATCAGCGAACTGCTGCCGCACGCAGCGAAGGTGGCCGACGACCTGTGCCTGATTCGGACCCTGCACACCACGGCCATCAACCACGACCCGGCGATTACCTTCTTTCAGACGGGCCACCAGCTGGCGGGTCGGCCCAGTATGGGCAGCTGGCTGGCATACGGCCTGGGGTCCTCCAACCAGAACCTGCCGGCCTTTGTGGCGATGGTTTCCGGTTCGGGCGGGCAGCCGCTGTACGACCGCCTGTGGGGCAGCGGGTTTCTTCCCTCG
>JAGQPV010000572.1 GCA_020426545.1 Planctomycetaceae bacterium | reverse complement strand
CGTCACCTGCACGGTGCCCGGCTGCTTCAGATCGACCCGGCTGAGTTCTCCGCCCGGCCCCTTCGTCCCCGCCAGGGTGCCATTGACCTGGAAATCGAGAATGTGGCTGCGGCCATCGCCACAGTAACTGCGTCCGTCGCGAACGCCCAGGATCCAGCTGTCGAAATCAAGCTTCTGGCTCTCGGGCAGCTGCACATAGATGCGACCCAGGCCGACCCGGTCTCCGTAGATACAGGGGAAATCGGTCTCACCGCTGATGCGGGCCGTCATGCCGCAGTTGAGCGTGTGATACCAGATATTCAGCTCCCAGATGGCGGGCGTATCCACCGCGGAAATGAAATCGCACACGTCGTGCGCCACCGTCACGATGTACTCGTTCGCCCCGATGCCATCGAACTTCGGCATGGCGTAATCGGGCAGAGTAGATGCCGCTTTGCCGTTCCAGCCGGTGGGCACCTTGCGGTAGTTGACGAATTCCCGGCTCCCGTCGGGCAGCACATCGGGCAGCATCAGCCCCCAGCCACTGTGACTGTAACCCACGACACCACCCTGCTCGCGGCCCCATTTGAGAACCGGCAAAGTCCAGCTGGGCCACTCTTCGATCAGCTCGGCTCCAGGGTAATCGTCTTCCTTCAGCCGCAGCAGGCACAGGTGGCCCGCATGAGACGAGGGGAAACCGCTGACTTCCACGTCGTACCGCATGAGGTTGTTTTCTCGGGACAGCGCCGAGGTCCGCCCTTCGAAGTACTGCTTCTGGGTGTACCAGCACGGCCCCCAGCTGAGGACACAGCCCACGTTGAGATCTTCCCCCAGAATGTGCCGCATCATGTCGGCGGGGGTGACGCCTTCCGTGGGGCTGTCGTAGTGGGCACAGCCGGCCGCATGCACGTGGTGATCGCCCGAGAACCAGCGGCGGGCCGCCGGATGAATCCATCGTTTCAGCTGAAATGTGGCCCGCTGGCTGGCCACATCGGGCTCTACCTGCAGCTGCACGGTCTGCGGGTGGTATTCCGGCCCCCGGGAAACTTCCACCGTGTACTCGCCGGGCGGCAGGGCGATGTGTTCTCCGTCGGCCCGGTAAATCTGATTGTGGAAGAAGAAGTCCGGAGCGAGCCGGCGGGCCGGGTTGGGGTACACCCGCCCCAGCTGGTCGCGAATCACAACAGCGGCCATCGTGGGTTCGCCGTCGTGGTCGAGCACGCTCAGGGCGACATCGACCGCCGGGACTGCCTGAAACAGAATCGGCACGGAGTTCCGGAAGCCCAGGTCCTGCGTGCCCTGGCCGGCATTGAATGCCAGCTCGGCTTCACGGCGTCCCGCGGCCCGGCTGTAGAGCTGAATGATGCGGTATTCCAGCGACAGCCCGGACAGCGTGGGCTTCAGCGGCTGCCGGTCGAACATGGCGATATCGAGAAAACGGTGGCTGACTTCGTCCGGTGGCACCAGCGTGCTTTCCGTCAGCGGTCGCTGCCGGGCACCGCTGCCCCGCATGAACAGCGGAGCCGCATTCGGGCTTTCCGCCGCCAGGGCGGGCGTGATGCCGGCTTCGTTATGCACCTTGACGAGAAACGTGCGCCAGCCGTGCTGCCGCAGTTCCTTCGGAGCGGGGCCTTCCGCCACTTTGACGCGGCTTTCCGCGTTGATATGCACCATGGCGATCGCATAGGCATCCAGCACCTGCTGAATTCCGCGGACCGAAACGGAAGCGTCGGTGTCCTGAAGTGCAGCCTCGAGCCGCTGCGCATCCTGCGGCTTCAGCGGGGCACCCACATATTCCAGAGCCTGTACCAGCCGCTTTGTGGCAGCGACCAGCGGCTGCTGCTCGACATTGCGGACCACGGGCAGCGCGCCGTCATTCGCGTTCGCTTTCTTCGGGGCAACTTCTTCGGCCGCCCCTGTGCGCGCAACAGGCAGCAGCCCGGCGAACAGAACCGCCAGCACTGCAGTCGCCGTGAGACGTCTGACAGAGCAGGCAGGCCCTGCCGAAAAGCGAATGGTGCGGGAACCGGGACGTGCTGTCTGAAACGACCGCATGGCGAATCTCCGGGAGAGGTGACCGTACACAATGCGTTCACCATTGTGCGGCAGAATGGCCTGGCACACAACCGGCTGCCCGGGAGATCACACCAGAGGGCGGACTCAGTCTTCGCCGAACTCCACCAGGAATTCCTCTCCGTCGAACACGACCACGTCGCCATTTTTCAGCTGCCGCCGGCGCCGCTTCTCGATGGTATCGTTCACCATGACTTCGCCATCCTGAATCAGCATTTTGGCCTGGCCTCCCGTGCCCACGAGGCCGGCGACTTTCATGAACTGATCGAGCCGGATCGACGGAGAAGCATCGGTGGGGCTGCTGTCCTCGGGAGAGGAATCATCTGCCGCGGGGTGGTGGCTGGTGTTCATCGGGTGGGCCGATTCTTCAGAAGTGAGCGGAACTGCTTCAGCCCGTCGCGATACACGGGCACCAGTTCGGGTTCCGGTTCCACGGAATCGCGAAAACGGACCATTGTACTCACCGCTTCGGCCACCGTCATTGGCTGGGGATCATCGACCGCCCGGCGGAGGTGTGTTTCCGCGGCCGCCAGCGCGGTGACCGCCGCGCCCAGGGCCGGTCCTTCGTCGGATTCCAGCCGCTGGAGGGGCCGGTTCAGGGTACTGGCCAGAATGCGGCACATCAGGCTGCTGCGGGCCATACCACCCGAGACGGTAATCCGCTGAATGTTCTGCCCGGCCCGTTCATGCTCCTTCACCGCCAGAGCAATCAGATACGCCAGGGCCTCCAGCGCCGCCCGGTACCGCACGCCCGCCTGGGAAGGTTCGGCCGGATGCCATTCCACGCGGGGCTCGGGCACGCCCACGGACGGTTCCGACAGCACGAAGGGCAGCACACTGGTGCCATCGCAACCCGCGGGAACCCGGCTGGCGGCCTGCTCCAGCTTTGCGAAATCGGGCGCATCGCCGAACAGCTGGTTGATCAGCCCGGCCCCATTGGTGTAGCACCGCATCCACAGCCACGGACCCCAGTTGAGCCGCATCACATCGAGGCTGCCCTTCTCGGGCGGCTTGTCGGACGAGGAATTGACCACGGCGGAAGTCCCCAGAATGACCGCCACCTGGCCATCACTCACCGCACCGCCACCCACCAGGCCCGCCTGCTGATCATCGGACGTGGGAAAGACCAGCGGCGCCGTCGCCGGCTCGATCCCCGCATCCGCCGCCAGCCCGGGTGACAGCCGGCCCACCGGTTCATTCTGATCGATAATCTTCGGCAGCTGCTTCACCACCAGTTTGCGATACGCCGGGCTGGCCAGGGCTTCCAGCATGCCCCGGCTCCAGCGGCGGCGGCGGAGATCCATCAGGCCGGTAGAGGCAGCGGCTGAGACGCTGACGACAGAGAAGTTCCCCGTGAGAAACCCGGCCGCAGCGGCCCCGTGCTGCAGAATCCAGCGGGTTCTCTTCCAGTCTTCCTCGGACAGGTGTTCTTCGTCCTTCACCAGATGACTGAGCGAATAGCGGATGGCCCACGGACCGCCGATCAGTTCCTGTGCCCGCCGCTGTCCGCCCAGCCGCTTGAGCCCCCGGCGATGGTATGTCGCCAGCGTCTGATCATTCCAGCAGATGGCTCGCCGCACCTGGGCCAGGCTGCCATCGACCCGGCCCGCGGTGTGATGCGTGGCGGAGATGCCGCCGGCCCGCCAGTTTTCCAGCTGCTTCAGTTCTTTCAGCCGGTCGGCCATCATCCGCGTGCAGGCCCGGGCCTGGCCTTCCAGCTGCAGCAGGCTCAGCTCAAACCGGCCTTCCTCAGGCGGATCGCCGTGGTACAGATCGGTCGGCAGCCGGACTTCGGCCACCAGTTCGCCCGTGGTGCGGAAGGCGAGGCATTTCACGCCGCTGGTACTGAAGTCCCAGCCGGTGATGAGGCTGTCGGCGGGAACCTGCCGGAGGAGTTCTGACATGCCAGGCATTTTCTGTCGGGAGCAGTTGAAGGTGAACGGGGCAGAGAAGCCGCCCGCTGCGCGCCCGTCATTGCATCCGGAGTGAGGTCAAAAGTCCAGGGTGCGGGGGGA
>JAGQPV010000571.1 GCA_020426545.1 Planctomycetaceae bacterium | reverse complement strand
GCCCGGCTGCGGCTGAAAGACGAACCCGCGCAGCTGCTGCAGCTGGCTCCCGCTGCTCAGCAGATCGCCGCCCGGTTCACCATTACCGAGCCCGGCCTGTATGCCTGGTGGCTGGAACTGACGGATCTCGATGGTTTCGAAGATGCCGACGCCCCGCGGTTTGAAATTCTGGCCGTGCCGGACACCGTGCCGCAGGTCTTTATTGAACAGCCCCAGACCGATCTGAACGTGACAGCCAATGCGGTTATTCCCGTGGAAGTGACCGCGCGGGACGATATCGGCCTGCGACAGGTGCGGCTGCCCTACCGGACGGGTTCCCGTGGCGGACTGCTGTCGGAACCGGCCGGCCAGCCGCTGAAGGAAGTCATTCTGTTCGATGCCGCGGTTCCCGGCCCGGAAGAGTTTTCGACGAGGGACGGCCAGCCGGCTGACCAGCCGCCCGGAGAACAGCGGCAGCCGGCCCTTCCCCTGGAACGCATCGCCGCCCACCAGTGGGATCTGGAGCAGCTGCAGCTGGAACCGGGGATGCAGCTGTCCTTTCATGCGGAAGCCACCGACGACTGCGATCTCGGCGAGCCGCACATCGGCCGCAGTGCCGCCCGCCTGCTGACGGTCGTCAGTTCGGACGACAAGGTGCGGGAACTGCTGGCCGGCCAAGCCGGTCTGCTCGACGATCTGGAGCAGATTCTGCAGTCGCAGCAGAAAGCCCGGGAAAGCGTCGATTCGCTGCTGATTCAGCTGCGGGAAGCCGGCGAACTGCGGACGGAAGACCGCGATCTGCTCAAGCAGGTGGAAATCGACCAGCGGGCGATTGCCTCCCGGCTGATGACCCCCACGGCCAGCGTGCACGCTCGCGTGCGCCGCCTGATCGATGAACTCGAACGGAACCGCCTGGAGGAGCCCGATCTGGCGCAGCGGCTGTCCCAGCTGAACACTGAACTGACACAGCTGGGCGAAACCCGCCTGCCTTCGATTACGGGCAATATCACCACGGCCCGCAAACTGATGCAGAGTGCTCCCCCGTCGCCACCTTCACCCGCGGAGAGAACGCCTGCCGACAAAACGCCCGCTGACGGGAAGCCCGGTACCGAAAAGCCTGATACAGACACCCCTGATACAGAAAAGCCCGGCACAGAGAACCCGGCCACCGGCACACCCGAAACCGGCACACCCCGGACAGAAACTGCATCGGGGAAGTCCGGCTCCCAGACCGCACCGGCAGTTCCATCAGCTGCACCGGATCAGGCTGCACCGAATCAACCGGAGACGCCTGACACGCCCGGCCCGGCCGAAGCCCCGGAAGCACCCGGGACACTCTCGCCCGAAACGCTGAAGAAACAGGACCCGCCGCCCGCGAATCCTCCCGGGAAGCAGGACCCCACCGCGAATAATCCGCAGGCAGGCAGCTCTGGCTCTCCGCAGCCCGAGGCAGATTCCGACCAGCCGGAGACCGTGCCCCAGCAGATGCTGGCCCGTGTGGAATCCGAACAGGAGCTGGTGGTGGAATCGCTGAGGGCGATGGTCAACCGGCTCTCCCGCTGGCAGAACCAGGCGGACCTGGAACGCGAGCTGGCCGAACTCAAGGGCGGTCAGGAAAAGCTCAACCGCGAATCGACCGAACTGGGCAGCCGCACCCTGGCCCGGCCGCTGGCCATGCTCACGCCGCAGGAACGGGCCGACCTGCAGAAGCTGGCCGACCGCCAGTCCCGACAGACAGAGAAACTGCAGCAGCTGGAACGGCGAATCGGTCAGGCGGCCGATGCCCTTGAAAATCGGGACGAACTGCTGGCGGACCGGCTCCGCAGCGTGCGGGATATGGCCCGCGATCTGGTGGCCGATGGCGAAATTCCTCAGGCCGCCGAATCGCTGTCCCGGAATGAAACCGGTCAGGCCACCCGGCTGCAGCAGAGCATCTCCCGGCGAATGCAGAACCTGCAGGATGCCCTGGAAAATCGCGGAATTTCCGATACGGAAACCCTGCTGGGACAGCTGCGGCAGGCGGAGAACGAACTTGAGCAACTGCGGAAGAAACAGGAAGAGCTGCTGCGCAAGACCGATCCCGAGACGGAAGGCAGCACAGCGGAAGAACGCGAACAGCAGCTGGAGCAGCTGCACCGCGAGCAGGAGCAGTTGAAGTCCGAGGCCCGTCAGCTGGCCCGCCGACTGACCCGTCTCCGCGCGTGGCAGGCTGGCGACACACTGCGGCGTTCGTCCGCCAGCATGGACCGGGCGTCCGGACAGCTGGAGAGCCCGCCGGAAGAAGATCAGCTTGAGCAGCTGCGCCGCAGGGTGGAAGAAACCCAGCAGGAGGCGCTCGACGATCTCGATCAGGCCCGCCGTGAACTGGCCCGCACCCGCGAGCAGGTTCAGGAGGTGCTGGAGCAGGAAGCCATCGAAAAAGTCGCGGAGCACATCCGGGGAATGATCGGCCGGCAGCAGCAGGTCATCGAGGAGACCGAACGGCTGGAAGGGTTGCGGGCGGCCCGCGGCAACTGGAGCCGGGCCCAGCTGAAGTCCCTGCGTGACCTGGCCGACGTGCAGGAGGGACTGCAGTCCGAGACGGCCCAGCTGGCCGAGCAGGCGGAATCGGCGGCTGTCTTCTCGCTGGCTCTGAAAGGAGCAGCCCGGCTGATGCAGCAGGCGGCGGCCCTCCTGCGTGACCGGCAGACCGGCCCTTCGACAGTGGCGATTGAACAGCGGGCAAAACAGCGGTTCGAGCAGCTGGCCAGTGTGCTGGATGAACAGCCGGAGAACGGTCAGCCTCCGGCTGGTGAAGCGGAACAGCAGGAACAGGACCCGGAAACCGGTCGCCCGCCACAGGACAGCATCTCCCTGCGGGCCGAAGTCCGGCTGCTGCAGGCCCTGCAGCAGAGTCTGCTGGAACGCACAACCGCGCTCGATGCACAGCGGGTCGATGGAGAACTGCCTCCAGCACAGCAGCAGGAACTGGATAACGTCGTGGAAGAGCAGGCGGCGCTGGTCGAACTGGCCGCGCAGCTCATCGCCCGGTTCCGCCGCTCGCTGGGTGGAGACGAGGAGGCCGGCTCGCGTCAGCCGGAAAATGCCCCCGCGGAAGAAGGCCGGCCGCCGCGTTCTGAACCGGAACCCCGTTCGCAGACAGAACCACAACTGCCCGGGGGCTCCGCGCCCGCTCGCACTGATCTCAAAGCCAACCAGCCGGAACCGGCAGGAACCCCGTCCTCATGAGCCTTTTCCTGAACCACACTCAGCCGGCCCGTCTTCCGGAATCCCGTTCCGGGCGGGCAGTCGTTCTGTGCGGGCTGCTGGCAGTGCTGCTGCACCTGCCGGCTGTTTCCGCCGCCGAGGCCACGCCCACCCGCCGTCCGGTCGTCGCCCCGCAGCCGGCAGCGGTGGAACCCGTACGGCCAGTGCGAGCTGACGCCGACGGGCCTTCCCGGAGCATCCCGGCGGAAGACGGCCCGTCATCCTTCGACCCTCTGCTGCTGAAGAAGAAGACCGGGAAAGCAACGCGGCCCGATGAGCAGCAGCCGGCCGATTCGGCAACGATCCCTCCGAAACCGGCAGACGGCCGGTCCGCCGGAGAACCGAAACCCGGCTTTTCCGGGTCGAAAGCCGATCGTCCTTCCGAACGCCCCGCGGGCAGCCGGACCGATACCGATGAAGAGCTGCTGCGCGAACTGCGTACCGGCGGTGCGAAGGGAGCAGACAGCGGGGCCGATCCGCTGAACAGCATTCTGGAACGGGTGAAGGAAATCGAAGAGCGAATCGGCCGGCGGGAGACCGGCGAGAAAACTCAGCTGGCACAGAAAGCCCTGATTGACGAACTCGAGCAGCTGCTCAAACAGCCGCCGCAGAACCAGCCACGTCAGCCACAGGGTTCCTCGGGCCGGCAGTCGTCGCCCGACCAGCGGCAGAAACAGCAGCGCAAAGAACAGCAGAAACAGGCGGCCGGGCAGAAAGAATCGGCCGCCGAGTCAGAGCAGGATGCCGAAGGCGGAGCAACACAGACGAAAGAAGGCCAGGCGGAAGACTCCGAGGAAACGATTCGCGAACAGCAGCGGCAGAAGGCCGAACTGGCCCGCCGGG
>JAGQPV010000570.1 GCA_020426545.1 Planctomycetaceae bacterium | reverse complement strand
CCCGGGCCGACGGCACTTTCAGGAACCCGGTCAGTTCAGCCATTTCTGCAATCGGCGGGTTACGGCGCGGGCCGCTTCCCGCGTACCGAGCCGCGACCAGTGACCGTCAAGATTGAGGTAAGTGCCCCGGATGTCTTTAAGATCGGCATGGAGATCAAGCACGTCGACTCCCAGGGATCGCAGTTCCGCCGCGAGACGTTCCACTGCCTGTCGCCTGCCTGAGGTAAAGCCCCGCATGTCTGCCAGAGGACTCCACTGCTCCCGCATTCTCGCATCGACTTCAAAGCCTTCTGGAATGATGACCACGAGGAATGCCGTGCCATTCTCATGGCAGATTCCGAAAGACTGCAATACCCAGTGCCGGGCGGTTTCGATTGAAATCTCGTCGCCGCGAACCGGCTGTCCGCCGCTGGCCAGCCAGAGTGCTTCGGGCAGAAAATACGAACGGAACAGTTCCCGGTCCGGATGGCGAAGCAGTTCAAAGAACGCATGAAGTTCTTCGCTCTGCAGGCGTTCCCGCAGCTGCTGGCTCTGCAGCATATGCATCGCCGGAGACAGATTCAGCAGCAGGGTGCCTGCCTCGGCGTCGCTGCTGTGCTGGAACCGGTGGTGCAGCTCTCGCTCCTGTTGCAGCAGATTACCGGCGGAGTGCCAGGCCTGCAGAACCGGCCTCCACCGATTGGTCAGAATGTGATTCAGCCCCGCCAGACCAAGGTTGGAGAACAGTGATTGTCGTGGAGCAACCGCCACCACTCCCAGAACGCCGGGCAGAGTCCGTCGCACGGACGCCAGATCATTCCCCGTGTACAGGCATAATACACACAGGTCGGCCCTCAGCGGTAATGCCACGTGGCGTATTCGATAGTAATATTCGTCGGGGGCGGTGGCCGAGACTCCCAGATTCAGCACCTCCACGTCATCGCGGCCCAGCTGATGTTCCACGGTCAGTGGCAGCGGAGTACCAGCTCCTTCTTCAAGAAACGAGTCTCCCACGAACGCGATGCGAACTGTGCTTTCGACGGGACGAATCTCCCGAGGCAGGTCCCGCTGCCCCCAGCCATTCTGCGTGAACGGCTGCTCCCCCGTTGCTTTGTCGAGGGCAGGATTCTCGCCCATCCATGGATGCGGTCCATTGCCTGGAGCAACGCCATGCAGCGATCGGGCGGGCCAGGGAGGTACGAACATTCGCGCAGTGATTTCGGCTGCCACAATTGTGGTACCAGCAATCATGCTGAAGAGAATGGTCGAGAACAGCCACGTCCGCCCGTGCCTGCGAGCGAGCGTCAGTCCACAGAATGCGGTGGCGGGAACCAGCACTGTGGCGAATGCCACGCCGGCCATCAGCCTCTCCCCCATTGTTTCGCGGGGGGCCGGCGTTTCAAGGAACGCCAGGTGGAGCAGACCGCCGGCCATCAGCGTCAGCAGGAACAGCCCGGTAAACCAGACAAGCCACATGCCGAACCGCAGTACCGAAAATCTCCGGTCCGCGGACTGGTGACCGTCGCTGCCGCCAGTTGCGCTGGAAGTCTCCGCCTGTCCGGCCCGTGGTGCAGATGGCCGGACGGTCATCGCAGCGCGAGACGAAACAACGTGATGTCTTTCAGGATGCGCCATCCATCCCGCACCACATGAATGGCAGACTGCCCGCCGTGCCGGGCGTCGGTCGTCACCGGAACATCGAGAATGCGGAAGCCGGACCGCACCGCCTTCACCGGCAGTTCAGCGTCGTAGGAGCACGTTTCGCAGGCCAGCTTCGTCTGTGCCGTTACTTCGCGGGTCCAGGCCTTCATGCCGGCCAGCACATCGGTCATTCGCCGGCCGAACAGAACCGAGGCGTACAGGCTGGTCAGCCAGTTACCAAAGCTGCGGAAGAATGTCGTGCTTCCCGGTCGACGGATCGAGCCGCGGGTAAACCGGCTGCCGAGCACAATATCGGCACGTCCGGATTGGATCGGCTCAATCAGCCGGGGAATTTCCTCAGGAAGAAACTGCAGATCCGCATCGATCTGGACCAGGAGTCTTCCGGAACTCGCGGCAATCGCCACGTGCACCGCGTGCCCTTTGCCGCGGTCGTTCTCATTGCGGATGTAGCGCACCACTGGAAGTTCATCTGCCAGCGCCATCACAATTTCGCCCGTCCGGTCGTGCCCGCCGTCAACAACCAGCAGTTCGCTCTGCTCCGGCAGTACCGCCACAACACGGCGGATGCATTCTTCGATGCTCGCCTCCTCATTGAGCGTAGTGATGATCACCGTCAGCTGGCATTCCCCATCGTTTTCCAGAGTTGCCCCTTGACCATTCATGCAGCTGAAGTTCTTGTGCCAGGAGACTGCCCGGCGGGTTGAAGATACGCCAGAGAAAACTGTGCGGGATATATCGCCAGGAGGAATTCAGATACTAAGGAACTGCTCTGCGTCTGCTCATTGCAGTTCGTCGCGTCATCCCTTCTGTGCCGGTTCACCACCCTACGGCTGGCCGGCCTTCAGGTCGAAGTTGATCTCATTCGGACCTTCCTTTACCTCTTCCGTCAGAACACTCTCCGTATTGTATCGGGCAGGAACATCTGGCATGACCTCGCCGGTCTCTCCACCCGCCGGCCCGCCGCCGGCAACACCGATAATTCGTACGGTGTGAGTGCCGACCACAGCTCCAGGCTGTTCACCGAGATAGGTTAGCGTGTACTTCCCTTCGGCATCGGTCACGCCGCTCGACGTCCCCCCCTTGTCCTGAGGCTCGAAACGCACCTCCATATTCGATGCCGGTTTGTCGTCCAAAGTGACTGTACCGGAAACTTCGCCAAGTTCCGGCAGGGCAGTGTCGGATCCGCAGCCTGACAGAACGGCAGACACGCCCAGGATCAGACCGGCAGTGAAGGGGGCTCGCATCGTGGTCATTGTTGCACTCACCAGCAGGATGGTCCAGAAGAACGAAGTGTCGTAATCTCTGTCAGCCAACGTGACGCACGTACCGTACAACATTGACTGATCGTTGTCATCGAAGAAATGATCCGCACTGCCGATACGGCGCATCGGGCCGCAGCCTGGCCCTGGTTTACAGGGGAGACATCAGCCGCTGGAGTGAACGTGTCCTGCGGAAAGTGAAATGACTGGCTGCCGCGAAGTCCCCGACCTGCAGCCGACGGAACTCTCTCAGAAGTAGCCGATTGGCAGTCAGCTGCGCCTGCCACATCGGGCAACACACCTCCGCGGGGTAAGGTGATTTGCCCCGGCAGGAGCAGGTGCGACCGTCGTACTGCGGCTGCATCTCCTTGAGAGGAGTTAGCCAACCTCGTTCCGCCACACGATACGAACGTCATTCCCGCAGGCGGAAATGAGTCAGCCACAGGCTGCTTCAAACGCTGTGGCTGACCCGGAAGTTGCGTGCGTCAGAACTCGCTGATCACATTGCCGTCGGCAATGTTGCACAGCCAGCTGACGATTGACGAGTTGATGTTCTCGCTCAGGAATCGCACACTGCCATCGGCCATGCCGATGTGCAATCCACCGTCGTGAGCACTGCCGGCTCCCCATGCTGTCGGGCAGCCGGACCCACCGCCACCACAGCCTGTCTTGCGGTTGATATTGCCGACCGGGTTTGGGGCCTGTGTGTAAACCCATGTCGTCCAGTACGGGCCATAGCTGGTCGAATTCTTCTTGAACGGCGTTTCCACCAGGGCCATCGTGTTTGTGGTACCGTCCGTAATGTCAGCGATTCTCGCGGCACCGTTGATGTGCATTACTGTTCGACTGCCGGTCTGCTGGCCCCAGCTCGAACAGGTATCAACTTCCCGAAGCAATGCCGGATAGTAATAGCTGGTGCGGTAGGCATTCCGGCGGTTGTAATGTGTCCCTCCGGCCGTGCTGGGGTCTGTGTAGATGGGATCCGACGGGCAGCGGAAAGCAGCCAGTGGGGTCGTGAACAGATCGGTATTGGCCGTGTACAGGGCAGCCGAAGGACCGCCATCGCTCCGCTGGGCACCGCCTGCCGCCTGGCTGAAATTGAACCGGTTATACAGGGGGGCCTGATCGAGGTAAGGCAGCAGCTGCAGCGTAAACGGTATGTTCCGGC
>JAGQPV010000569.1 GCA_020426545.1 Planctomycetaceae bacterium | reverse complement strand
TGGGGGCACGGCGACTGCCCGCAGCCAGGGCGTTCTGTCGTCGCCGCCGGCAATGCGAAACCGCAGTTCCCGCTCCTGCGGGGAAAGCTGCAGGCTGCACAGTTCCACCGTCTGGCCCTCTTTGTTCCGGCGGGTCAGGTGCTGCAGCGGCTGAACGACAATACCGCCCTCTCCGGGCTGTTCAAACTCCACTCGCACGTCGGAAGGAGGAGCCCCTCGCCGGTTGGCCACATACAGCATGAAGGTGTGCCCGCGGGCAATCCGCAGGGGAGACAGCTCGGCCACCGTGACCGGCTGCAGTTCGCTGTTGAGAATCTCAAGTTCCGTCCAGCGGGGCCATTGCGTGGAGGAAAAGGGGAACATCAGCCGGGTCAGGGCGGTGGCGGCTTCACTCTGAAATGAGCCGGCCAGCAGAGCGCCGACCAGCAGCACACCGATGGCCGCCAGACCCGCCCGCTGGACGGACCGCAGTTCGAACACATCGCTCAGACGCGTGCGTTCCACCTGCCGCAATGTGGCCTGAATCTGCTGCTTCTGCAGCGCGGGCGAACCAATTCGCGGGTCGGCTCCCGATTCAAGAAACTGAACCGTGCTGGCCAGCTGATCGCGCAGCTCGGGAAATCGCCGCTCAATCCGCAGGGCCAGCCCCACGCCGGTCATCTGCTTTCGCAGGGGTTGTATCAGATACCGCCAGCCCGCCCAGGCGGTGCCGCCCAGGGTGGTCAGGGCGAGAATCAGCCGCACGCCCGAGTCGTCCAGCCGCAGGGCCCAGTCGAGCAGACTGAAGACCAGCAGCGAGCCGAACGCCACAATGGTGACGCAGCTGAGACCGTGCAGCCAGAGAATCTGCCGCAGACGGCTCTGCACCTGTCTGAGATGGTTGAGCAGCGGTTCCGACATGCGTTTCCGGCTCTCCATGGGGCCTGCCGGGTGATGTGCGTACGCGTGGCTGCGGGGCCAGCGGCCCGGTACAGCAGGGGCCGGCCCGGTGTGTGGCCGGCCGCCCTTCGGGTGCGTATGTTCCCGTTCTTCCGCCTGCAGCATACCGGCCGGGCTGCCAGGCACAGCCGCAAGACTTTTCCCGAATCAGCCGCCAGCCAGGCTGCGCGGCGAACAGTTGATCATAGCAGCCGCCAGCGCTTGCGCAAAAGCCATTCTCCGGTCAGCAGCCCGATGAACAGCAGCAGCAGTTCCAGACGATTCCACAAGGTGATTGGTTCCCCGGTTTCCAGGGCCACCGGCTGACCGGCCGGAATTTTCTCCAGCAGTTCCTCCGTCTGATAAAACGGGGCGTACACCCCCTCCGTCACCGAGGAGGCCGAAACCATGGCAGCCCGGTCGAGGCTGCGACGGGCCAGTTCCCGCAGCGGGGCCTCCACCCGGAAGTCGGCCGACCACGGGGGGCCTGTCGCCGCCGGGGAAAGCACCCAGGCATGGTATTCACCCGGTGGCAGCTGCAGCAGCCGGCCTTCAAACACGCCCGGGGCCGCCGGCAGGCGGGATAAGGTTACCGTCTGCTGGGCTCCTCCCTGCTGTTCGACAATGACTTTCACCCCGTGATCATCGACGGGAGCCAGTTTTTCGCGGGCAAACCGCAGCTTGAGGTACACCGTCTCCCCCTGCAGATACCGGCCGGAAGTGTGGTCGGTGTACATTTCCGCTGCCCGGTCGCCTCCCAGCAGACGGGCCCGTGTCAGAAAGCGGATGGCCTGCACCCAGTACCGGCGGTAGTACCTGTCGCCGCGGCGAAACCGCCACCGCCACAGCTCGTCGGTCGCGTGAAACAGCACCTGCCCGCCGCTGTACTGCTGGAACAGAATTATGGGCAGCTTGCCACTGCGGCCGGTGAGCGATGGGTGTTCGGCGAGTACGGTCGCCCCGGATTTCCATTCGGGAAATTCGATAAACCACAGCAGTTCCGGCAGTTCCGACCAGATGGCCTGGCTTTCCGGCAGGGTTTCGGCGAAACGGAAGATGGACGTGCCCCGGCTGCCCCGCAATGTGAGGTCCGGGCGAAAAGCCTCTGTCACCGGCTGATCGGTCGGCGGCAGACGGGCCTGATCGAGTTTGACCGGCAGCAGGTCTTCCAGCGGCGTGCCGGCGTAGGCGCCGGGGCAGTACAGCGGGCCGGAGATAAAGATGATGCCGCGGCCGGAGTCTCCCACGAAACTCCGCAGGCTCTCCAGGATGGCCGAGCTGAGATAGGACGGATTCAGGTCGCCCAGAATCAGCACGTCATACTGCAGCAGTTCTTCCCGGCGGACGGGGAAATGGTCGAGGGCGGTGGCATCTTCCGCGGCGTATTCCAGGTCCGCCTCCTGCAGAATGGTGTGCAGCTCGATCGTTTCATCCCGTTCCAGCAGATGCTTGAGATACCGGAATTCGTACCGAGGCAGAGAATCGGCCAGCAGCACGCGAATCTGCTCCCGCCGCACCTGAATCGTGCGGATCTGGCTGTTGTTCTCGACGGTGGCTTCATCTTCCACCGGCACCACTTCCAGCACGTAATCGAACTCGCCTTCCTGGCGGGGAGTGTGGGTCAGCTCGAATTTGACCGGCTGCCCGTCGGGGCCGGCCCGCAGGCTGCGGCTGGCCAGCTGCTCTCCGCTGGCTCGGTCTTTCAGCAGGACCTGTACCTGCTGCCCGGCCAGTCCCCAGGCTTTCAGTTTGGAGGAAAACGTGAGCGTGTCTTCCACGAAGGCCATTTCCGGGGCCAGCACGTCGTACAGCTGCAGATCCCGCATGGGTTCTTCACTGCCGATGCCCACGGTAAACAGCGGCACCAGCCGCGCGGCGGCGAGATCGGCCGCCACCTGCAGGCTGTCGATTTCGCCCGTACTGGTAATGCCATCAGTCAGCAGCACAATGGCCGAGGGCGGCGAACCACGCAGATCGTCGAGCACTTTTCCCACGGCCGGGCCGGGGCGGGTATCGGTGCCTTCGGCGGTCAGGCTGAGAATCGGTTTCGACAGCAGGCCGATTTCCTCGGCGGTGTACGACAGCTGCTGTCCCACGGGACGGGCCGAATCATCAAACTGATACACGGCCACCTTGTGGTTGCGGGCCAGTTCCCGCAGAAAGGCCGCTTTGTCCCGCAGCAGAATATCCTTTGCCAGGTCCAGCCGTGTGGGCTGGTTTCGTCCCGGTCCACCCGACACCTGCTGCACGGCTTTGCGTGCGGCCGTTTCGCCATAATCATCAGTTTCCGCCATCGTGGCCGACGTATCAATCAGCACGGCGACGACCGGCAGCCCGGTGCGATCGACCACGAGCGTCCACTGCATCAGAAACAGCACGACCACCGCCAGCACACCCAGCCGCAGACCGATCAGCAGCAGCCGGGAAAATCGCGGCAGAGAACGCGCGTCGCGGCGGTAAACCTGCACCACGGCGAACAGCAGGCCGGCGGCCAGCAGCAGCACCAGCCAGTCGGGCAGCCAGTCCGGCCAGGGGACTCGCGACTGAAACGACCAGTGCGTCCCCTCACCGGCGGAGGTCGGCGGGACACCCAGATACCGTTCCAGATTCTGCCTGAGTGATTCCATCGTCCACGTCATCCCACCGGCCTGGCCAGTACAGCCTGAAACTCAACGACTCCGTCTGACAGCTGCTTCCCTTCCGTTATACGGGATTCCGCGGCGATTCTCGCACCCGATTCGTCAGAATCGTTCCGTGGAACGTGGGGAAGCGGCCTCGCCCGGGACGAGGGTGGCCGCCCCCGAGGGGCCCTGTTCTGAATCCTTCAGACCGGAACCTTGAATGAACTCGCCCTGCCGGTATACTGCGGTAGAAACTGCTGTGGCCACAAGTTGTGGATTCCTCACACAGCGGGTGCAGCCAGCTGCGGCTGCTGTACCCTGCGGCGGTTTCCGGTCCTGGCCGAACCTGCCGGCCCGGCTGATTGTCCTGTTGACTATGATACGGGCATCGGCCGGCTGGTCACACTCTGTTTCCACTCCCGGCAGTCGGGTGGTGGCCAGCCAGAGTGTTACACGGACAGGGAAGAGCCGGAAAACCGAGTTTTTCAGCAGACGCGCAAGTGGCGGAATTGGCAGACGCGCCAGGTTGAGGG
>JAGQPV010000056.1 GCA_020426545.1 Planctomycetaceae bacterium | reverse complement strand
CGTTATCTTGAAAGTCTGCTGAACAGCCGACTGCTGCTGCGATTGAAGTTCGCCGTCGAGCAGGCCGGAGGAATGTGGCTGCGTGTAGGAGATTACCCTTACCCTTATCGTTCGGTGCTGTGCACGGGGAATGAAACCGTGTGCGATGCCGTGCTGCCGGCCGACCTGGTGCCGGCTGACTGGAAGGAACCTGCCGTCCCGGTCGCCCGGGAACAGAATTATCAGGCCTGGCTGCTCCGCCGCTACCGCAGCGGCCTGCCCGTCTGCACCGGCTGGCAGGAATCCGCCTCGCAGGGAGAGCTGGAACGGGAAGCGGCCAGCAGCGGGAGCGGGCTTCCCCGGTTGCTGGGGGACAGCACGAAGTGCCCCCTGCTGTGGGTCGCTTCCGGGGCCAGCTACCAGGCCTGGCGGGAAATTCGCCGGCAGCTGAAAATTTCCGTCAGCCTGCACGAGGGCAGCTGGGATATCCGCTGCCGTGGCTGGTCGGCCGGGGCGATGCCCAGTCTGGAGCTGTGGAGAGGAAACCATGTTGCGTCGTTTCCGCTGCGGTGGCCGGTGCAGCGGGTTCAGGAATCGGACCTGATCTTTGTGCGGGACGAAGAACGTCATCCGGCAGGAATTGCTGCCCGGGAGCTGCGACCCGCTCTTGACACGATTTCGCGGGCGAGGTATCAGCGTCCGGCAGCCTGACGCGCCGATTCCGCCGTTCGTCGGTCTGCCCCGGCAGCATTCCGCTGTTTCCCGTCTGAATTCTCTGATCCTGCTTCAGGATCGTGATCTCCACTGTAACACCTTGAAGCTCCCATTCCTCTGGCTGGCGCACCGCGCAACCCTGCCAGGGAGTGCACAGCGACTCTCTCAACATTCCGCTGCATTTTCCGATATAGATCGCCACCAGCGGGCCCGGGCACTGATCTGTGCCGTTCCGTTCCTGCTGGCTGAAGACTGAGTTCCATTTCCCGGGCCCTGTTGCGGGCCTGATTTCGAAGCGACTTTTCCCCGGAACGATTTCACCCCCGTGGGTTTTCCGTTCCGGTCGTCAAGCTGTCTGCAATTGTGCTGTTGTCCTGAATATTGTGCGTGGCCAGATCTTCCGGGCAGGCACCACACCGCAGCCGGATTCCCGAGCTGCTGCTTTTCGCGGGGCACTTCGTCCCGCTCACTTCTGCAGGATAGATTCTGAAAGGATTCTTCATGTCCCGTTTCCTGTTGATGACTGCTGGATTGCTGACTGTCATGATGCTCGCCGGATGCTGCTGCCTGGGTGGCGGTGGTGGTGGCGGGTGCAATCCCTGCGGCGCGTACTATGGTGGTGCCCCGGCTTATGGTGGCGGCGGTGGCTGCCCGAGTGGTGCCTGCGGCGTGGGTTCGCTGGGTTACCCGGCTGTGGGTTCCGCCTATCCGGGCAGCAGCACGGCGTATCTGGGTTCTTCCACTCCGGCCGTGGCTGCAGCCAGCTACCCGGCGGGTACCAGTTACCCCGCAACCGCCAGCTATCAGTCCACCGTCGGATACCCGGCCGTGGCTGCTGGTTACCCGGCACTGCAGACAGCCTCCATGCAGACGGCTGCCGTCGGTGGACCGCTGGAAAGCCTGCCGACCTATTGAATAGCTGCCTGAAAACCTGTCGTCCCACCGGAAGCTGTTGCTGATCGATGTGAAATCACTTCTGTGGAGCTGACAGTGGCCAGGATTTTCAGACAGGGTTGGAATACCTGCCTGAAAACCTGTCGTCCTGCCGGAAGCTGTTGCTGATCGATGTGAAATCACTTCTGTGGAGCTGACAGTGGCCAGGATTTCTGGGCAGCGTCTGAAGTCGCTGTCCGGGGGAACTGCCTGGCGCAGAGGGCTGACTGGCCGATCTCAGACAAACCCGGCCGACAGACGAATTCGATGGACGGAGTTCATCTGGCCCGTATGATGTGCGCGGTCCGGCGGAGGCCGGTCGGGTAACTCAGCGGGAACGGAACGGGCATGTCCACAGAATCGACTGAAGCCATTGTGATCCGTCAGGCGGACTTCAGTGAAACCAGCCGCGTGGTGACGCTGTTTACGAGGGATTTCGGCAAGATTGCGACGATTGCCAAAGGAGCACGGCGGCTGCGCGGGCCGTTTGAGGGTGCTCTTGACCTGCTTGCGCAGTGTCAGATAGTGTTCATCCGCAAGACATCGAACAGCCTCGATATTCTGACCGAGGCGCGACTGACCGCCCGTTTTCGCCCGGAAGCGCGTTCCCTTCATTCTCTGTACGGCGGTTACTACATCGCCGAACTGCTCGACGGTTTTACCGAGCCCTACGATCCACACCCGAATCTGTTTCAAGAAGCGTCGCTGATGCTGCGGATGCTGGAAGCGGGGGACAGGCCCCTGCAGGCAGTACTGCAGTTCGAACTGACCATCCTGCGGGAAATCGGGCAGATGCCCGTCTTTGACAGTTGTGCGGCCTGCGGAAGACCGGTGGAAAATAACGGTTCTTTCTCATATTGGGTGTCGCAGAGTGGCCTGCTGTGCCGAAACTGTCAGAAGGAGGAATTCTCTCACCACCAAATCCCTGCCGGTACCGTGGAGGTACTCCGGCGGCTTGCTGAAGGCGATTCAGAAACGGCATCGCGTCTGGCCATCAGTCCTGCTCAGATCAGTTCCCTGCGACGGATTACCGTTCCAGCACTGATAGACATCCTGGGACGCCGGCCGAAAATGCTGCGATACCTGGGTTGAACCGGCGGAAAACCGGTTCGTTCAGGGCGGCCGCATTTCCGCTGTGATCCGACTGCTGAAGTTTGTTCTTCCGAACACGCCTTCCCCGAAGTCATGCCGCAAAGAGGCTCCCCGCAGAACCTGCAGCCCTGTCCCGGCGGGCGTTCGCCCGCAACCCCAGTGGAAACAGTCACGGATGACCACACCACATCGCCATCCCGCTTTCTGCCTGCTGACTGATGCCCCGGCCCGTGCCGGCCGGTACAGAGCCAGCGCGGGCCTGCTGATGCTGCTGGCGATCTGCGCCGGCTGCCAGTCGACACTCGATATGTCGATGCTCAAACTGCAGGACGACGATGCCGTCGAACGCATGACCGATACCGGCAGCGTGCGCGGTCCTCTGGAGCGAATTCTGCAGACGGGACATCATGCGCAGGGGGCCGGCGCTCTTCAGCGGCCGCTGGAAGGCGACCGGGAATACGAAAAGGCGATGGTGCTGTACAAAGACGGCTCCTACGACGAGGCGCAGAAAGAATTCAAGCGGCTGGCCAAAGTCTATAAAGACACGGCCGTCGGCGAGGACGCGCAGTTCATGCGGGCCGAGTCGCTGTTCGCTCTGAAACGGTACTCGTGGGCCCAGGACAGTTACGACCAGCTGTTCAAGGACTATCCGTCCACCCGGCACATCGATCAGTCGACCCGTCGTCTGTTCCATATTGCACGGGCCTGGCTGCAGGTGCCGGAGATGGTGACCACCAGCGATATCGAGCAGGTGAACTTCGACGATCCCAAAGCCGGCGACGCTCTGAAGGAGCAGGCACCAAAGAGTACCGACCCCACCCGGAGAATGCCGATCCTGCCGAACCTGATTGACCGCAGCCGGCCGGTGTTCGATACCGACGGCCGTGCTCTGCAGGCGCTGCGTTCCATCTGGCTGCACGACCCGACCGGCGAACTGGCCGACGACGCGATCATGCTGTCGGCCAGCTACCATCTCCGCAAAGGAGATTATGCCGAGGCGAACCGGTTCTACACGCTGCTGCGGGAAGAGTTTCCGCAGAGCCCGCATCTGGAGCAGGCCTTTGTCCTCGGGTCTCATGTGGAGCTGATGTCGTACCAGGGGCCGAACTACGATGGTGGCAACCTGGAACGGGCCGAGCAGCTGAAAGAAAGCGCGCTGAAGCTGTACCCGGATAATCCCGGCACGCCCCGGCTGCAGGATGAACTCCGCAAGATCGATGAAGCCCAGGCCCGGCACGACTGGGGCATGGTTCGCTTCTACTGGAAGAAGAACAAAGCGAAATCTGTGAAGATTTACGCTGAGAAGATTATCGCCGATTATCCCACGACCACCTGGGCCGACCGGGCCCGTCAGGTGCTGGCCGGTGCTTCGCCGCGGGAAGCGGAACAGGGACGTCAGGCCGTGCCCGAAGGTGGCCGAAGTCTGAATGCAGTTGCCGAAGCCATTACCCGGCCGGCCGTCAGTTCACCCGCTCCCGCACAGCAGCCGGCCACACAGCCGGAGGAGTCGGGTTCCCGTTTTGGTATTCCGCGAATTCCCCGCCTGCTGCCGCGTCTGCCGAGTCTCCGCCCGATCTTCGGTGGCGGAAGTACGGAGGATCAGTCGTCCGCTGCGGAGGAAGCCCCGGCTGCTGAAGCGGACAGTGAGGCGGAAGGTCGCCAGGAAGTTTCCACCGGCGGGCTGATGCCTCGATTCCGGTTCCCGGCCTTCGGTGGCTCGAAAGAAAAAGAAGCAGAAGCAGCCGGTAACGATGAAACCTTTGCTCCGGCGACCAGCCCGGAGCCTGAACCCGTTGGCCGCGTCCGTCTGTAATCAGGCGGGCTGGTCCGAGGCCTGAATCAAGAGACTGTCCGGAAACCTGTTGTCGCCTGACCGGGTTTCCCCAGACAGACCAGCCTTTCTCCTTGAGATGAACCTGATGTTCCGGTCCTCCCCCGAACCAGCCAGAGACCAGGCGGCCGGCGTCCCGTCGGCTGCCGCGTCGTTGACTGCTGGAAGTTCCCGTTCCGGCTGGCAGCAGCAGCCTGTCACCTCCGGCCTTTCGCGGCGGGACGCGCTGCAGCGGCTGTGTGGTCTGGCAGCTCCCGTGCTGGCGTGCGCCGTCCCGGGGGGGTGTGGTTACATGATGGGTTCCGGGTTTCCCGCCGAAGTGCGGACCGTGCATGTGCCCATCTTCCGCTCGGAGGCCTTCCGGCGGGGTGTTGAGTTTCAGCTGACGGAAGCCGTGCAGAAAGAGATTCAGCGGCGGACTCCCTTCCGCCTCGCCGATGAAGGCGTGGCCGATACCCGGCTGAGCGGGCGGATTATCGATATCCGCAAGGATGTGCTGGGCGAGACCAGATACGATGACCCCCGCGAACTGCAGCTGTCGCTGGCGGTGGAGGTCGTGTGGGAGGATGTGCGGAACAGCCGCATTCTGGCCCGGCAGCAGATTTCCCTCGCTCCGGAATTTGTGCAGCTGGTGTCGCTCTCGGAATTTGCTCCGGAAGTCGGACAGTCGCTGGCCACCGGAACTCAGCAGGCGGTCGACCGCATGTCGCGGCAGATTGTCGATATGATGGAATCTCCCTGGTAGTCCTCTGCCGGGCGCCCGCCTGTACGGGAAACAGTCTGGATTCTGTCTTTCCGGCCGCCATGTGCTGATGCCGTGCGGCGGCCACGTGCTCATTTCTCCGGATGCTGGCACGGATTGCTGCCACCTGCTTCAATTGGGCCGGTTCCCCGCACCCGCGGCTGGAACAGGCCGGATTCCGCAGGAAGGCAGTGGCAGTGGCTCGAGGCAGGCAGCAGAATCTCTTTGGCGGGGACGACCCCGCCGGCCCCGCGCCATGGGAACTGGCCGAGCAGCAGGACCTGCTGGCCGCCCAGATTGTGTTCAATCTTCCCGCTGGCGATACGTGGACGTATCTGGTGCCCGATCCGCTGCGGGATCTGATTCAGCCGGGCCAGCGGGTGCGTGCACCGTTTGGTCGCGGGAACCGCATGGAGACCGGGTTCTGCGTGGCGGTGGGGCCTCCCGAGGACTACTCCCGCCGGCTGAAAAGCATTGCCGAAATCCTCGACCGCGAACCGCTGGCTCCACCGGAGATGCTGGAGCTGTCCCGCTGGATTGGCGAACGGTATCTGTGCAGCTGGGGCCAGGTGCTGAACAACGTGATTCCAGCCGCCGTGCGGAAGCAGGCCGGAACGCGGGTGGTGCAGTCTCTGCAACCATCTGCCGAAGCCCCCCTGCTGATGCAGCACCTGAAGCTGACACCGCTGCAGCAGAGGGTGATGCAGGTGCTGGAACAGGCGGGCCGGCCACTGCGGATTGATGAACTGACCGAAGCGGCGGGCTGCGGCACCGGGCCGGTGACTCTGCTCCGCCAGAAAGGGCTGATCGAAGCGCTCCGCGAGCGGAAATCCAGCCACGACCTGGAACAGGAAGAAGTGGCCGCGGTTGAAGATCTGCAGCTGAATGAGGATCAGGCAGGGGCGCTGCAGCAGATTCAGGCGGTCATCGAATCGAGAGCGTACCGTACGATTCTGCTGCACGGCGTGACGGGCAGCGGGAAGACGGAGATCTACATTCAGGCCATTCGCGAGGTCGTCAGTTATGGGCGGCAGGCGATTGTGCTGGTCCCCGAAATCAGCCTGACACCGCAGACCATTCGCCGCTTCCGCAGCCGTTTTCCCCGGGTGGCCGTGCTGCACAGTCATCTGTCTCCCTCGGAACGCCACTGGTACTGGCAGCAGATTTCCCGGGGAGAGGTCCAGGTGGTGGTGGGCGCCCGCAGTGCCGTGTTCGCCCCCACGCCCCACCTGGGGCTGATTGTGATCGACGAAGAGCACGAGACCACATTCAAACAGGACACCACGCCCCGGTACCATGCCCGCGAAGTCGCCCGCCGCCGGGCGGAGATGGAACAGATTCCCCTCGTTCTGGGGACCGCCACCCCCACGCTGGAATCGTGGTGGCGGGCCGATCAGGGGGAGGATCTGCTGGTCTCTCTCCCGCGTCGGGTTTCCAGTCTGCCCCTGCCCCCCGTGGTGATTGTCGATATCCGGAATGATCCGCAGTGCAGCCGCGGGGCGTCCATCGGCCGGGCGCTGGAAAACGCCATGCGGACCACCTTGAACGTGGGCGGTCAGGTCATTCTGTTTCTCAATCTGCGGGGGTTTGCTCCCACGTTGTGGTGCCGGGCCTGCGGAGAATCCGTGCGGTGTCCGTCGTGCGATATCACCCTGACCTGGCACCGCGACCGGCAGCGGTCGATCTGCCATTTCTGCGATTACGAAACGGGTGCCATCACCACGTGTCCGTCCTGCGGGAATGCCGGTATTCGCTATCTGGGCACGGGCACGCAGCGGCTGGAGGAAGAGGTGAAGGCGAAGTTCGGCGGGTTTCGCTGTCTGAGAATGGACAGCGATTCGATGCGGAAACCGGGCAGCCACGATACGGCTCTGGCTGCCTTTGGCGCAGGCGAAGTCGATATCCTGCTGGGAACGCAGATGATCGCCAAGGGGCTCGACTTTCCGAATGTCACTCTGGTGGGAGTGGTCGATGCCGACACGATGCTGAGCCAGCCTGATCTGCGGGCTTCGGAACGGACCTTTCAGCTGATTGCCCAGGTGGCCGGCCGGACGGGGCGCGGTGATCGGGGCGGGCGGGTGTTCGTACAGACGAGCTCCCCGGCCGATCCCGCCATTCTTCGTGCGGCGGAGCATGATTACCTGGGCTTTGCCACGGCCGAACTGCGGCAGCGGAAGGAAGCGGAGGCTCCGCCGTTCCAGGTGCTGGCCCGCGTCATCTTCCGGGGAGAGCTGGAACCCCAGGTGCGGGAGGGAGCAAAGCAGGTGGCCGGTCATCTGCGTCAGGTGGCCGAAGAGCAGAAGCTGGCAGTCCGGGTTCTCGGGCCGGCGCCTGCTCCGGTGGCCCGGCTGCGCGGTATGTTCCGCTACCATCTGCAGCTGTCGGCCAGTGAGCTGGCACCGCTGCAGCAGCTGTGGAACGCCGCGGCCAGCGGCATGCCGGAAAACTCCACCTTTGAACTGACCGTCGATGTGGATCCCGTCAGCATGCGGTGAGCCACCGGCGGGGCTCTGCGGGAACTCGACTCTCCGACTGGCGGCCTCCGTGCCGGTCAGGTAGTTCCGGGGGTTTCGAGGAAGTCTGCCGTCAGCCAGGAAATGCTGCGGAAAGCGCCAGGCGGAACGCCGATCATTCCTGTGCCGCGGGGCAGAGAGCCAGACAAACACCTGCCGGACGATAGAGTCTGCCGGGTTAAAGGCTCAGCAGGGCTGTCCCGTGAGCTGCAGAACAGGTGGACGGACAATCCGCAACCGGAACCGTCGAACCGCCGCACCACCCACTGTCCCCGGGGACAGACCGATCGCCCGATCAACGGGATGCGGCCGGTTTTCGATGAGCAGTACCGCTCCACCGGCGACAACCGGGCAACCAGAAGTGTGAAGTTTGCGGAGATTCCACGGTGAACCACGGTTCGCCGTGCTGTGCGGTCAACCAGCCGGACAGCAGGAAGCACTGAGGCACGCACATCAGCTGACTTACCAGTCCCCGCGGGGAGTGTAAGACGACAACCAGCTGCGGCATGTGCGGGCAGCGGAACAATCCGAAATGCGATCAGGCCGGACTGCCATGCAGTCGCGGCCTGTTTCGGATCTGTACGGGGTATTCGCGCTGCAGCCTGCTGACCGGGCCGCATCGATGGAAAACACGCCCCGATGCCGCGGACTGCGGAATTCCGCAGCCCGTCCGCAGTGTATGACATCAGGCGCTGATGCGGAGTCTGGTGCCTGCCCGAAGATCCCTGTCCTCACCCCGCCGCCTGTCCCGCTGTTTCAGGGCTCAATCCTGCGGTCGGGATGACACGGCGGTCGGGGATGACACGAGGCCTCCGGAAAGTCTCTTAGAACAGGCCGCCGATCATCTCCAGCAGGGCACTGTTGTAAGCGGCCGGCTCGTTATAAGCCCACATGCTGCTGACCAGATCGATCATCAGCAGTCCGCAGACGGCCATCAGCCCGGTTGAGGCAATCAGACCGACAAAGGTGCCCACGCCCCAGTCGGCTTCGGGAGCCGCCATGCGTCCGGCCGGCATCGGCGCGACGAATTCGGCGTGGCTCTCGCCCGACTCGAACGATTCATCGAAGTCCTCGTCGGCCGCGTCGAACACGTCGAGGTCGTCGATGGCATCGTCTTCGCCGAGAATGTCATCGGCAACGTCCAGGTCGTCGTCGTCGTAGGCGGCAACCGCGTCGATGTCCTGCTCGGAATCTTCGAGGTCGAACTCACCGCTCCCGTCAAAGTCCTCGTCCAGCGAAGCGGAACGGCCTCCCTGAACCACGGTGGCGGAGTGGTCGTCGGCTTCGTCGTCATCGTCGAACAGAATGACGCTGGTGTCGGCGTCGCTGTCGTCTGTTTCCATCGACAGTTCGTATTCGCTGTCCCCGTCGAGGGTCGGCACCTCCAGGTTGGTGTCGTTCGCGTCGTCGTCGCCCCCGTCGATATCCAGCATGGGGACGGTCTGGTACAGCTCGTCGTCGTCGGCACCGGTCAGGTCATTATCCAGGGCAATGCCACTGTCGGCCGGGCTGTCGAGGGCGATGCCACTGTCGGAAGACAGCGTATACATGCCGGAATCCAGGCCGCTGTCGGAGGACAGGGCGATTCCACTTTCGCCCGCACTGTCGAGGGCGATGCCGCTTTCTCCCGAATCGAGCACGAAGCCGCTGTCATCGTCGCCTTCCAGAGCGATGCCGCTGTCGACACTCTCCAGCGAGATGCCGCTGTCGGCCAGGTTCTCCAGCGAGATGCCGCTTTCGGCTTTGAGGGTCATGCCGCTTTCGTCGGCCATTTCGTCATCGTCGCCGAAGACAGACGCGTCGCTGTCTTCATCGATCGAGACCAGCGAGACATCGCTGTCGGTCGGCATGTCGGCTTCGCTGAAAGCCCGCACATCGCTGCTGCTTTCCCCTTCGCGAGCCTTCTGCTCCGCTTCGGCCGCACTGAACAGCCGCACGTCGCTGTCGCTGCCGGGATCGCTGCTGACCAGTTTGACGTCGCTTTCGCTGTCGGTCGCCACCAGCTTCACATCGCTGTCGCTGCCCCGGTCGATCTGCGGGTTGTTGTCATCGGCCAGCCGCACATCGCTGTCGGAATCGGCCAGAGAAGGAGGAAGAGCCACTTCCGGATCGCTGTCGGGATCGCCGGACAGGCTGTCGTCCAGAATCAGCCGGACATCGCTGTCCGACGGGCCATCGAGCGAACCCAGGCGGCTGTCGTCGTCCCGTTTGCGGATGACGGTTGGCTGTTCGCCCACATCGTCATCGTCCGACCCGCCGCCCAGGACCGAACCGGCACCGGTTTCGCCGGACAGCATGGGCACATCGGGATCGGAATCCGCCTGACGGCGGCGGCCCAGTTCCTCAACATCATCGGCCTTGAACTTCCAGGTTCCACGGTCGGCGAACCCGCGAAGCTCGCCTTTCTCCCGCAACCGCGTCAGTTCGGACGGATCGATACCCAGAAGCTGAGCGGCTTCGTCGAAACTGAGATATTTTTTGGCCATAAGTTTCGAGGCTCCGAGACGTTGCCCTGTTCCATCGGGTCAGACGGAACCGGGCCGAGGGGCTTCATTTTCTGCGGAACAGTCGCGGGGGCCGGTCAGGCCGCCTTCCACGGAACCGTTTCGCAGTTGTGTATATGATGCTGCCGAATCACGGCAGAGAAATTGCCGCCGGGCTGATCCGTCGCCGGACTGTCATTCAGCGGAAGCCGCCATGGCCTCTGTGCGTGGCGGGAGCGGGAGACTGGCTGCGAATGCAGCGCCGCCCGTGTTCTCTTTATTCTACGTGCCAGACAGGCCGATGCAAGATCCTCCTGCTGGCGGCGGTTGCGGGGGAGTCGTTTCCGGGGCCGGTGGAATGCGGACTGCCTGCCACTGTTGGCAGTTACGTGCCAAAGCCCGTGGCGAGGCCGTGTTAGGGCAGAGACTGTGGAAAACTTCTGCCGACTGTGCCGGATAATTCGGCAGCTGGCCTGTTCCAGCGACGTGCCGGAGCCGAATGTGCCCCGCTGCGCGGCTCAATCGCGTCCAGCCATCTGTTGTGACCCCGACAGTCCGATCATTCGGCAGTATTGAACCAGACACCCGGTATTCTCTGGCCGTCGCGGGAAATCCCGCTCCGCTGCTCTGCCTCAGGACTTTGATCGGTGGTCCTTCCCGACGAACTGCAGCCTGCATGAGGTGCTGCTGATGACAGGGGCTGGCGAATGTGTACCGCGCACAGAAACAGCCCGCTGCTCTCCGGGGAGAACATACGGGCTGTGTTGGAATCAGCGGTCTCACTGGTGTTCGTACAGCTTACGGGCAGACTTTGACGATCCGCTTCACGGGAACTTCGACTTCGCGGTAGAAGACCTTTTTCACCTGGTGCTTGCAGCCGTAGTCGTCGACGACGGTCACGTAGTCGTAGTAGGGCTCGCGGACGATTTTGTAGTCGATGATGACCTTTTCGTAGCACGGTTTGGCCGCCACGTACTGCGGGGCCTGGTAACCGTGTCCCCGGTGACCGTAGCTCTGCTGGCCGTAGCTGCGGTGCCCGTGACCGCGATGACCATAGCTGCGATGTCCGCCCTGGTAGCCGCTACCCTGGTAGCCGGCCTGACGGTATCCGCCGCCCTGATAACCACCACCCTGGTAGCTGCTGCCGCCGTAACCGGCTTCGGCCGTGGCAGTCGAGGCAGCGAACAGAGCAACGAGGGTAACGAGAGCAGCGGCGGCTTTGGTGGTGTTGCGAAGCATGATTTGGGTGTCCTGCGTCCTGTAGGTTGTTTTGGCCCGCGGCAGCGTTGTGCTTGCCTGTCGCAGGGGGAAACGAGGACGCGGGAGGCATCTTCCAGAATTCTGTCCGGTTTTCGGAAAGTTTCGGGATTCGCACCCGAAGGGACAGCAGCCCGCTGCCGGCCCCACTCCGGAAGTGCCGTCTGGCCTCCTCTCCCCATGGGGAGAGGACTGAGGTGAGGGCAGAGCGTGGAACGTTCCCTCCGGCTGTGCCGACTTTCTATGGTGGATCGAAGACACGGGTGGACCAGCCACCCGTGCCACCCCGGACGTGTCAGCCCGGTCAGTCGGCAGAGGGAAGCAGCCCCGATTCGCTGGCTGGTTTGCCGTCGATTGTCAGCTGTTTCAATCGTCCCCATGAGATGCCCGCTGCGGGCAGAGACTTCAGTAGTTCCTGCCGGGCCTGTTCCCGTTCCGGCTCGGCAGCGGGGAGGAAGGTCAGCAGCTGTTTTCTGCTGCGGCTGACCCAGGCCAGCAGCTGTCCCTCGGAAATAATGACCTGTGCGCCGGCCGCCCGCTGTGGACGGGCACCGGTGCTGCTCTCCTCCGTGGCGCTGTCATCTTCCACCGGATTGTCCTGGTCTTCATCCTTCAGAGGCTGGTCCGCGGGCTGTTCGTCCGGCGGCTGGCCGGGCTCTGACAGGTCGTCCGCCGTGTCCGCAGAATCTGGTGTGTCCGGCGGATTCTGCCCGGGCCATTTAAGGGCGGAACCGAAGGGGCTGGCTGGGTCGGTCGCGGCCAGAACCAGCGTGCGGGCGTGCTGCTTTCGCCAGGGTTCCCGCTGGTTTCGCAGTCGGTCGTCGGCACCGGGGGCGGCAAACTGGGCTGCACCCTGGCCGGCAATGAAGTAGCCCCGGCGGACGCGGCCCGCTTCCTCCATCGCCCGAAACACCGGGTACAGGGCGGAAAACCCGCCCGGTATGCCTTCGGCCGCCACCAGTTCCCGGGTGACGACGCCATACCGCTCGATCAGCTGCGCGGCCAGTGCTGTCAGCCGTTCGGTCGGGGTGATTTCGGTTTCCTCTGTCTCCCCCAGGTGACGGGCCAGATGGCGGGAAGCCAGCGACCATCGACCTTCAGAACCTGCCAGGCTGGCCGTGGCCGTGCGGCGGGAACGAAACTCTCTCCGCCCCGGACGCCGGGACCGCGACGATCGTGATGGCAGCTGGCCCGGGTGCGATGGCGACCCTGATTGCGAGGACTGCCGCAGCAGCGACCGCAGCGGGGTGAGCGTGTCGTTGGTGATGTAGCCCGCCCACACGAGCCGCCACAGGTGCTGCAGCACATCGTTGGGGAAGTCGCCCAGTTCCCGGCACAGCTCCTCGAAGAACAGCCCGCCACGAGAGGCGAGGGCATCCAGCAGCTGGCGGTCGTAGACGTCCTCCACTTCCTCCAGCGGCGGAAGCAGCTGTGAAGCGTCGTCGGTCAGGTACAGGGCCACGCGGCCATCGTTCCGACCGAGCGGATCGACTCCCCGCCAGACAATTTCCCCCGCCATGCACAGTTCATCCAGCAGCCGGGGCGAGTAATCCTCCACGCGGGCCGGGAGGATCTTCCGTTCCAGATCGGAAGCGGGAAGGGCCAGTCCCTGCAGCTGTTCGATGGCGTCCAGCAGTCCGTCGAGCGATTTGCCCGGACGGCGGATCGCCTGCCAGTCCAGCAGAAACTTCGTGAAGGTTTCGCCGTCGACCGGTTCCACCTGCTTTCGCAGGCGGGCCAGCGACCGCTGCCGCAATGTTCGCAGGACGCCGGCATCGCACCATTCCCGGCCCCGGCCACCCGGCAGAAATTCTCCGTCCACCACCCGGCCCTGTGCGGCCAGCCGCTCGAGTGTCGCCAGCACCTCCTCCGGCGAAATGCCCAGCCGCACCGCGGGTTCCTCCACCTGGAACGGGCCATGCGTGCGGGCAAATCGCGAAATCAGATCGCCCAGCGGGTCGGCCAGAGATTCGAGAAAAGCGGCCGGCAGAGCAGGGGGCAGTTCGACTTCCGGGAGAACCCGCACGCGGGCGGCATCTTCGGCCGCCACCAGCCGCCGCTCTCCGGCGATGGAAACTTCCAGGAGCCGCTGCTGCGCCAGCAGCGAGTCGAGCCACGGAGTGATGCGGTCTTCTGTTTCCTGTCTGGTTTCCGTCCGGGTCTCTGGTTCGATGGTTTCCGTTTCCGCTGCTGTTCGCTCCGTGCTGCACCGCTGGCGGAGTTCGTCCCTGGTGAGATCGCCCAGTTGCCGCAGCAGTTCGTGGAGGTCGTCTGCTTCCGCGGGCGGATACTTTCCATCGAGCCGCTGCAGCTGGAGGACGTACTCGCGAATGACTTCCGCATCCAGCAGGTCCCGCAGTTCGGCATCGCCCAGCAGTTCCCGCAGCTGGGCGTGATCGAGCGACAGAGCAGCGGCCCGCCGCTCGGCCAGGGGGGCATCGCCGTTGTACAGAAAGTTGCCCGTGTAGCTGAACAGCAGCGACGCGGCGAACGGCGAGGGGACTTCCGTCCGCACGGCGATCACCTGAATGCTGTGTTGTTCAATCTCCCGCAGAATCGACTTCAGGCCCGCCATATCGAACACGTCCCGCAGGCATTCGCGGTAAGTCTCCAGCAGAATGGGGAACCGTTCGTAGCGGGCGGCCACATTGAGCAGATCGGCCGATTTCCGCCGCTGCAGCCACAGGGGCGTTCGCTTGCCGGGCGAACGGCGGGGCAGCAGGAGGGCCCGGGCGGCGTTCTCTCGGAAGCGGGCGGCGAACAGCGCGGTGCTGCCCAGTTCCCGCACGACGGCCGGTTCAATTTCCTCTGCCGCAAACAGAAGCTGCTCGATGCCCGGCGGTTCGTCGGATTCCGGCAGGCGGAACACCATGCCGTCGTCGTTCCACATCAGGTCGATTTCATTGTCGCCCGCCATGCCCTCCCGCAGTCTGGCCGCGATGGCCATGGCCCACGGAGTATGCACCCGCAGGCCGAAGGGAGTCAGCACGGCGACCCGCCAGTCGCCCACTTCATCGACGAACGATTCCAACACAATCGTGCGGTCGGTCGGTACATGACCGGTGGCTTCGGCCTGGCTGTGCAGGTACGTCAGCAGGTTGCGGGCGGCGCGGGGGTCGAGGCAGTGCCGGGTTTCCAGCTCGGCCAGGGCGGCGGGCTCCTCCTGCTGCAGCAGTTGACGGGTCAGGCTGCCGATGGCCTGACCGAACTCCAGCGGACGCCCCAGCCCGTCGCCCCGCCAGAAGGGCATGCGACCGGTTTCTCCCGGAGCGGGAGCCACCAGCACGCGGTCGCGGGTGATGTCGAGCACCCGCCACGACGAAGCCCCCAGCAGGAACACATCGCCCGGCCGCATCTCAAACACCATTTCCTCGTCGAGTTCGCCCACGCGGCTGGGCTGGCTGCCGCCACCTGCAATTCCCTCGGCGAGGAACACGCCATACAGGCCGCGATCGGGAATGGTGCCCGCGTTGGTCACGGCGATTCGCTGCGTTCCCCGCCGGGGCGAGATCTCGCCGGAAATGCGGTCCCACGTGATGCGGGGCCGCAGGCCGGCGAATTCGTCGGACGGATACCGCCCGGACAGCAGGTCCAGCACGTCGTCGAACAGCGACCGCGCCAGGTCGAAACAGGGAGCCGCACTGCGGAGGGTGGCATACAGGTCGTCGGCGGAAACCGGTTCGAGAGCCACCATCGCCACGATCTGCTGGGCGACGACATCGAGCGGGTTGCGGGGGTAGAACGTCTGCTCGACTTCGCCATCCTGCATGCGGGCGGCGGCGGCGCTGCAGGCCAGCAGATCGCCCCGAAACTTGGGAAAGATTACCCCCCGCGAGGGTACACCCACCTGGTGCCCGGCCCGGCCGATGCGCTGAATGCCGGAGGCGATGGACGAGGGGGCTTCAATCTGAATCACCAGATCGACCGCTCCCATGTCGATGCCCAGTTCCAGCGACGATGTCGCCACAATCGCCGGCAGCTGGCCCTGTTTGAGACGGTCTTCAATCTGCAGCCGGTTCTCCCGCGCCACCGAGCCATGATGGGCAGCGGCGATTTCGT
>JAGQPV010000568.1 GCA_020426545.1 Planctomycetaceae bacterium | reverse complement strand
GGCATGCCGACAAATCGGGGACTGGACGAGGCTGGCAGAAAGACATGCCCACACAAGCGTGGGCATGGCACACCAGCGGATGACTTACTGAAGTGGTTTTCCCGTCGATCCTCAGCGGGCGGGCTGGCTCGGGATGGAGAACTCGATGGAGATGTTCTCCGGCACCTTCGGGCCGGCATCAACGGAGTACTCGCCCGGCTCGCTCAGCTCGCGGGAGGCAGTCTGCTCTTCTCCGCCGTCCACCCGCCAGGTATGACGGACGACCAGCGGGAATGCGGCCGGAGGGGAAACGCTCTGGCAGTGGCCCAGCACCTGGTAGCTGTTCACCGCGGGGGCTCCCTCATACCGCAGGTAAACCGTCTCGGCCGGTTCGGGCAGCTGCAGCGGGGCAAATCCCGCGGCGTTCCCGGTCGGCAGACTGTCGAAGACAGCCAGGGGCTGAAAATCGGTGGGAATTGCGGCGGCGTAATCAATTCGGGGGACCGCGCGTGCTGAGGGCTGACCGTCAGTTGCCTTGCTGTCACCGGTTGCTTCTTCGCTCGGCTCCTTTTCGCTCGACTTATTCGTCAGGAACCAGCCGCCGGCTGTCAGCCGGTGAATGCGGCAGCCGGGTGGTGCCGCCAGCCGCACGGTGAACGGGCCGAGAGCGCGGCCCTCCGCGGCTTTCGCCTGAAACTCCTTCGGCGGAAACACCACCGCCCGGGAGAACTCGGCCAGACTGTGGCAGCCGGGAGTCAGCGGGACTGACCGCGCGGGCTGGCCGTCGGCATCACCCGTGCGGAATGTCAGCTGGTTGGTTCCCTGTTTCAGGGCCGGCAGCGAAGCCGGGGCCAGCTGCACATTCGTCGTGATCCGCAGAGAAGTCAGCAGGCTGGCTCCGGGGCTGCCGTTCAGGCCGATGCGAATCAGATAACCGTAAGTTCCCGCCACTTTGCTGGTCAGGTCGATCTGAGCGGGCAGTTTTTTTGCATCGAGCGGATCCCACGTCACCGCCTGATCCAGCGAAACTTCCACCGTCAGCTGTTTGCCTTCCACCTCGGCCAGGGCAGCCCCGTGGTCGTCCTTCACCTCTTCTGGTTTCTCCACCAGCGGAACGATGATCCACGGGGACCGCACTTCAAATATGGCGAACCCCCTGCCCTTCTCCTGTAATGTCAGCCCGTCGGGCCCGGCCTGCACATTATGGCTGTCCCACAGACCGTACTGCAGATCGGCCGATTTTTCCGTCAGGCCGGGTTCGTACACAAACCGCCCGTGACTGTATCCGGCCAGCTTTCCGGCGGATTCCGGCCTCTGCGGCCCGTTTGCCACTTCGCTATTGCCCTTCCATTCCGGCGGGTGCTGCCACCGCTTCCCCTGCGGCTGCCACCAGCGAATCAGCGATTCGCCCGGCCGCAGAGAGAACTCCGCCGCATAGCCAGCGGCGGTCTGGTGGGATGTCCGTACGGGTTCGGCGGCGAGAATCAGTTTCCGCACGTCTGCGGGGTTCTGTCCGGGGAAGAACTCCGGGCTGACGGGCGTCTGCCAGACGGAGTCCTCCTGCAGAACCTGCTGCAGCGAAGCCGGTGTGCCATCGGCCTGGCGGAACATGGCGGGAGCGGAGGGAATCAGACAGGCCCGCATTTCTCCGGCGATCAGTTCCACGCCCCACTGCGACTGGCCGGCGGTTTTCCATTTCGGAAATTCCACCAGGACTGCCGAGCCGAAACCACACTGTTCCCACAGGCCGGCCAGAGCCACCGCCTGCGTGCGGCTGTCGCCGAAACCGTACACGTTCACCAGCCGCAGCGGGTCGGCCACCTGGCTGAACGAGCTGTCCTTCCCTTCCCGCGGCGCAGCGGGAAACGGATACAGGCCGCCATCGGCAGCGGTCAGCCACTGGAACAGCCGGTGGGCCTGCTCCGCGGGTTCGACTTCGGCCCAGGCAGGAAACCGGGCCAGCGTGCGGCTGCTGTACAGATCGGGCTGGTCTGCCGTCACCACGCGGGGGGAAATCACCTGCGCCGAGAGCTGTTCCGGCACCGCACAGGCAACCAGAACGGCCAGGCAGCAGAAGCGGATCAGACGGGCAGGCTGCGGGAACTGGCTGGGCATGAGGACAGACCTGAGGAGCAGACAGGACAAACAGAGCAAAGGAACCGGGAGCACCGGCAGACAGCATCTGCCGGCTGCCTGAGTTTACCACCACAGCCGCCCCGGCGGCCACTGCCCGCCCGCTGTGCGGGTCTGCCGGGCGACGGCAGCAGTTCGCGAGGCGGGGGCTTACCGTGAATGAACCGCATCCTTCCCCTGATTACTGCCCGAGTTCGGCCCTGTGTGCTTGATTCCCGCGTCCGTCCGCACGATGCTGTGGGCGATGGCCGGCCTGCGGCCAGTCTGTACGCGAACATTTTCAGGTGGAGCAGCCGGCATGACGCGGATCGGCATTATTGGCATCGGGTTCATGGGTTACACGCATTTCACGGCGGCGGCACACCTGCCGAATGCCCGTGTCGCAGCCATTGCCACCCGCAACGAGAAGAAGCGACAGGGCGACTGGACCGGCATCCAGGGCAACTTCGGTCCGCCGGCCGGCAAGGTGGATCTGTCGGATGTGAAGGCCTATGCCGACTACCACGAGCTGCTGGCCGATCCCGACATCGACCTCGTGGATATCTGCCTGCCGACCGACCAGCACGAAAAGGTGGTGCTGGAATCGCTGGCTGCCGGCAAGCACACATTGGTGGAAAAGCCGATTGCGATTGATGCCGCGGCCGCCAGCCGCATGGTGGAGGCTGCCACCGCAGCCGGGAAAATGCTGATGGTGGCCCACGTGCTGCCGTTCTTTCCGGAGTTCCATTACGCCTGCGATGTCGTCTCGAGCGGGCAGTACGGCCGCCTGCAGGCCGGGCACTTCCGCCGGGTGATCAGCCCGCCCGACTGGTCGGACGACATGGCCGATTTCCGCAAACTGGGCGGCTGGGGCGTGGACCTGCACATTCACGACAACCACCTGATTCTCAACCTGTGCGGGAAGCCCCGGGCCGTGTTCTCCACCGGCCTGCTGCAGAACGACCTGGTGAACCATGTGCACACGCAGTATGTCTACCCCGGAGGGCCGGCTATCAGCTGTGTCAGCGGGGGAATTGCCGCCAGCGGACTGCAGTTTGCCCACGGATTTGAGCTGTACCTCGAGCAGGCCACCGTGGTCTACAGCGCGGGCACGGTGGGCGGGGAATGGGTGGTCGACCGGCCGCTGTCGCTGATTACCGCCGATGGCAATGTCACCAGTCCGAACCTGCCGGGCGGGAGCGAATGGTATTCGGCCTTCCAGGTGGAACTGGAAACCGCGGTGAAAGCCGTCGAAAGCGGGCAGGAATCCGCTGTTCTGTCGGGCACCATGGCCCGGGATGCCCTGGCCGTCTGCCTGGCCGAGGCCGAAAGCATTTCCTCCGGCAGCCTGGTCTCTTTGGACTAGTCACAAGGGACTGGAACGGCGTCGGACACGTGCGAGCATTCCGCAACCGGCGGACAGGTTTCTCTTCTTCCAGCAGTGTGCCGGTCTGGCCTCTGCTGTACCGCAGCCGACAGACGTGATTTCATGATTGAGAACCTGCCCGTCAGAACGCTGGAGCACCAGGGCCTGACGATCGAAGGATATGCCCGCGCCGCGGTGCAGAGTTACTGGCGGGTGCCGGAACTCAAGCTGGGTTTCGACCTGGGCGGCAGTCCGTGGTCGTTCATGGGCACGCAGCACTACTTCATCACGCACGGTCACCTCGACCACATGGCCTCGCTGCCGGTGCTGGTGGCCCGCCGGCGGATGATGAAGATGGAACCGCCCACGATCTACGTGCCGGCGGAAATTGTGGAATCCACCGAGAAGATGCTCAAAGCCTGGCAGCGGCTGGACCGCGGCCGCATGATCTGCGAGCTGGTGGGTGTTTCACCGGGCGATGAAATCGAGCTGTCCCGCGAACATATTGTCACCGTGTATAAGACGCAGCACACGGTGCCTTCGGTCGGGTACCTGGTGTGGGATCGTCGTAAGAAGCTGCGGCCCGAGTATCAGAACCTGTCGGGTGCCGAGATT
>JAGQPV010000567.1 GCA_020426545.1 Planctomycetaceae bacterium | reverse complement strand
TGGTTTGCCGGGTTCAATCGCCGGGCCCGAGTCGCCACCGGTCAGCATCAGCCGCTTCAGCCGCAGGTCCAGCCCGCCTTCTTTCTCGCCCGCTTCGCCGTGACAGTGCAGGCAGTGGACTTTCAGCAGCGGGCGGATATCGGCTTCGAATGTCAGCTGCGGCTGCGATGCGCCGGCGGCTTCGGCAGTGGCTTCAGCTGCCTGAAGCGGGGCCGACTGATAGCCGGAGGAGAACAGGCCGGCAGACAGCAGAACCGCAGCCAGAGCAGTCGGCAAACGGCGGATGGCGTGTGCTTGCATGTGTGCCCCGATGACTGATGACGGAGGGTGGCGTGCGAGGAGGGAGGATTTCAGGTGGGTGCGGAGGCATCCGCCGGCAGTTGCGGACGGCCCTCATGCAGTTTCCAGTATAGCACCTTCCGCGAACAGCCTGAATACCCTGGCCGGTGCAGTGAAGATTCGTCCAACGCCATCGGGCCGGCATTCTGGTGACGTAGACGACCGTGTGGCATGTTCCACGCCTGCGTGGGCATGTTCTGGCACAGCTCTCCGCCGGCAATTCCCCTCACATGCCCATCCCGTTTTCGCGGATAGGGGCATGGCACACGGAGAAGTCACTGGTCATCGGCCGGGCGGTCGTGCATCGTGTGTTCATTCCGGGGTCAATCGGTTGTGCCGCATGCAGGAGATCGGCAGGATGATACGAATGCACCAGTTCATGATGTCCGCCCTGTGCTGCGTCTGCCTGCTGGCAGCCGGCAGTGTGCTCCACGCCAGTGAACCCGACGTGCGGACTGTCCGCCCGGAGGCGGGCAGCCTCGTGCCGGATTCCCGGGAGATACCGCCCCTGCCGGTCCCCGTGCGTGTGGCCGATGTGGTGGGCGGGCATGTGCACCCGGCCCTGTGCCGCACGGCTGAAGGCGACCTGCTGGCCGTGTACAACCGGGAAGGCGGTGGCGGGAAGGAACTGCTGCTGTGCCGCTCGACCGATGGCGGAAAATCCTGGACCCAGCCGGCGGCCATTCCGGTCATCAGCGACTGTTCGATCTATCCGGGTTCGCTGGCGACACTGTCCGACGGCACGGTTGTGCTGCACTGGTCGTGCTATCGCCGGGAAGGCAGTCGATTGTGGCGGGTACCGCAGTTCACCCGCAGCCGCGATCATGGCCGCGCATGGGAGAAGGTGCGGGACATTCCCGCGGAGAACCTGACCAACTACACCTGCCTGCGGCACCCGGTGCTGGAAATTTCTCCCACCCGCTGGGTGCTGCCGCTGTACGACCGAACGGTGCTGTTCGACGTGGAGGCGAATCAAGTCAGCCCGTTTGGCGACGGGCGGAATCATGGCATGGTGCCGCTGGTGAAGACGCCGGAAGGAACGATCATCAGCGGTGCGCCGGAAGCGGCGGCTTCCGTTCCGGTGGGCCAGCCGGGGATTGTGGTGCGGGGGCTGCGGTCGGTCGATGGTGGCAAGAGCTGGCAGGCTCTGCAGGCCTTTCCCCGGTTCGGCGTGGCCGGCTACGACCTCAACGTACTGGAGAATGGCTGGATCGTGCTGACGTCCATCATCTACGGCATTGGCCGGGATGGTGAGTGGGCTTACGAGCTGACGGTCTCCCGCGATGATGGCCAGACCTGGGACCGGGCCGGAGCGGTGACGGTGTATAACCCCGGCCGGCCAATCGGAGGCCGCGGCTGGCCCCGCACGGTGCAGATCGATGAGCGCACGCTCGGTACGCTGTTTTACGATCTGAATGCCAGCCAGCCCGGTGGGCCGGGTGTGTTCTTTGTCCGTACGCCGCTGTCCCGTTTTCAGCCGAAAGAACCCGCAGTGGAACCCTGATCGGTTCTGGCCACATGGGCCACATCACGGCACCGGTCGGCGAACGATACCGCTCGCCCGGTGCGAAGAGACTGCTGCAGAACAAACTCTGATCATGAACAGGGAAAGACCGGAAATGCATCTGCCCGCTTGGAATCTCTCGAATCGAATTCGCCCGCTGCTGACTGTGCTGGCTGCCACTGCCTGTGGTGCCCTGCTGGCGGGGCTGCTCCCGCTGCGGCCGGCCGTGACGGCTGACCCTGGTGAGCGGAGCCTGCCCGGAGCGCGGGCCGTGATCGATGCGGCCCGGTATCCGTCGCTGCAGGCGGCCTTCGATGCCGTTCCCCCGGAAGGCGGAATGGTGCAGCTGCCGCCCGGGACGTTTGAAATCACCGAGCCGTTACGGCTGGGCCGGGGCGATGTGCAGTTGCGGGGTGCCGGCGCGGCGACGCACATCGTCAATAAAAACACGGAAGGCAAGTCCGCTCTGATTGTGGCCCACCCCGATGGCGAAAAGGTGAAGAAGGAGGACCGGCTGTGGCGGGTGCATCTGGCCGATTTCCGCATCACCGGCAACGAGCAGAGCGGCCACGGAATTGAAGCCATCCTGTGCGAGGAGATTCATCTCGAAGGCGTGACGGTCAGCTATCACGGCGGCGAGGGAATCCGGCTGGACCGCTGCTATGAGGATCCCCGCATTGTCGATTGCCTGATCACCTACAATAAGAGCACCGGTGTTAATCTGCTGGGCTGTCACGATATCGTCGTGACCGGCTGTCAGTTTGAAGAAAACCAGGATGCCCTGCACTGCTTCGACGGGTTCAACCTGTGCCTGACCGGCAGCTGCGTGGACGACCACCTGGGTAATGGCGTGGTGATTGAGAACACGTATGGCTCGGTGCTGGCGGGGAATATGATCGAAGAGTGCAATGCGGCCGCGGTGATTCTGGACCGCGACTGCTATGGCATTACCATCAGCGCCAATGTGATTGCGCATAACGGGGCCGGGGTGGACCTGCGGGATGCCCACGGCTGCGCGGTGAGCGCGAACACTTTCACCATCATGAAGACCGATGCTCTGCGGATTGGCCCCGGCAGCAACCGCATTACGGCCACGGGGAACAGCTTTGCCAACAGCCTCATCAGCGGTGAGGGAGAAGTCCGCCGGCAGAAGGGCGACCTGGCCGCCGCCGGCCTCGTGCTGGAAGGCACCAGCGACAACGTGATTGCCGGCAACGGGTTCTCCAGCGTGAAGCCGAAAGCGATTGAGCTGCGGGGCGAGGCCAGCCGGCGGATTCTGTTTTCCGGCAACGGGCTGACCGATGTGGAGAGCGACCACGACCAGCTGCAGGATTCCGTCCTGGAAGGTAACCTGCTGCCGGCGGAATAGTGCGGCAGTGGAGCCTCTGTTGCCCACCGGGTTTTCAGCCGGAACCAGCAGTGAGGGAGCGACACGGAATGGAAGTCGAACAGGAACGGCTGGAGGCCCACGTGGCCCGGCTGGCTGGTGAACCCCGCCCGGCGGAGAGTTCCCAGCTGGAACGGGCCCGCGCGTATGTGACCGATCTGCTGGAACAGTCCGGCTGGGAGGTGGCGCGGCACCCGTTCACCGGCCACCCGGAGGACGGGCCGCCGACCGCCGGAATCAGCCTCACGGCCCGGCACCCGGCCTGTCGGGACGACGCCCTGCCCCGCTTCTGTCTGGGGGCTCATCTGGATTCCCGTCCGGATTCCCCCGGTGCCGACGACAATGGGTCTGCGGTGGCCGCCCTGCTGGAAGTGGCCCGGCTGCTGCCCGGGCTGTTCCCGGAAGAACCCGCGATGGAGATCGAGCTGGTCGCCTTCGATCTGGAAGAGCTGGGGATGCTTGGCGGGCTGGAACAGGCCGCGCTCTACCAGACCAGTGGCACGGACCTGCGGGGCATGGTGTCGCTGGAAATGCTGGGCTTCGCCACGGAAGCGGCGAACTCTCAGATGCTGCCGAAGCCGCTGGTGGGGCTGTACCCCGATGTGGGGAACTTTATCGCGGTGATCGGCAATCAGCGGTCGGCCGTGCTGACGGATGTCTTTGCAGCCGGGCTGGACCAGATCCCCGGCCTGCCGGTGGAGACGCTGGCTGTCCCGCAGAACGGCGAACTGCTGCAGGCGACCCGCCTGAGCGATCACAGCCCCTTCTGGGATGCGGGCTACCCCGCGCTGATGGTGACCGATACCAGTTTCCTGCGGAACCCGCATTATCACACGGCCAGCGACACACCCTAG
>JAGQPV010000566.1 GCA_020426545.1 Planctomycetaceae bacterium | reverse complement strand
CATACACATCGGCCCCGGTCTTGATGATCTTCGCCACCCCGTCGATCACCACCCGCAGGAACAGTGCTCCCAGCGCCGTGCCGGTAATGGTGCCGGCACCGCCCTGCAGGCTGCACCCGCCCACCACCGCAGCGGCAATGGCGTTAAGTTCGTACCCGCGGCCCAGCGTCTGCGGGCTGGCCACGCTCTGATTGCCGATCAGCAGGATTCCGGCCATCGCACTGAGAATGGCACTCAGACTGTAGGCCAGCCATTTGAGGCGGTCGGTGCGAATCCCGCTCAGCCGGGCCGCCTGCTCGCTGCCTCCCAGGGCATACAGATGCCGGCCCACCACCGTGCGGCCCATCATCAGCCAGGCCGCAAAAGTGACCACCAGAAAGATCAGCAGCGGCACCCACACGGTCCGGCCGAGGGCGCGAAAGCTCTCATCGTAAATCTGAATCTGCGTGCTCCGCCCGCCCAGCACCAGCTCGGTCACATGCTCGCAGATGGCCCGGCCCAGGCTCCTGAGGCCCACCAGCGTCGCCAATGTGGCCACAAACGGGGGCAGCCGCACCACCGTAATCAGCCAGGCGTGCAGACTGCCGATCAGAAAGCCGGACAGCAACGTGGTGGCGATGGCCAGCACAATCGTTGAGGTGTGCAGCGGCTGGCCGGAAATCATGGCTTCCGGCTCGGCCAGCAGCATGACCGAAGCACAGACCGTGCCGCAGAAGGCAATCACCGAACCGCTGGACAGGTCGATGCCGCCGGCAATGATCACAATGGCCGCCCCGAGGGAGAAAATCCCCAGGATCGCCGTGTGCCGCAGAATGACGCGGGCACTTTCCAGCGGGTCGTGCCAGTAGTTGTGCCCCGAGTCCAGCACGGTCGTCAGCAGGGCCACCACAAACACGGCCAGCAGCAGGTGCCATTCGTGCCGGTGACTGCTCACGATCCTTCCAGCCCGTATTCGCTCAGCCAGCCGCGAAATTCCTCCAGCCGCAGAAACTGAACCCCTTCGGGAAACTGGCCAGCCTTCAGCGGCGTCTCGCCATCGGGGGCGATGACTTTCAGCCCCGTATCGCTGATGTCTCCGTCGGGCTGATCCAGCCGGGGATAGACTTCGGCGAGAGTCTGCCTGTCGTCCTTCACCAGGGCCTGCATCACCCGCACACCCCGGTAGCCCATCTCATACGGATTCTGCACCAGCAGAGCGTCGATCATGCCCTCCGACATCTGCTTCACCGCACCGGGTTCGGCATCGAAGGCGACGACTTTCACCCGCTCGCGGGACTTTGTATCGCGCACCACATCGACAATCGCGGGGGCATTGTACGACCAGATGCCCACCAGCAGATTCAGCTCCGGGTGGTTGATCATCGCGTTGCGAACGTTATCCCGGGCCCGGTCGAGGTCGACATCGTCGGCCATGTTGTCCAGCCGCTCAAATTCGTCGCCCGCTCCGTCGGCGAACCCGCCCACCCGGTCAATCGCGTTCTGTGCCCCCGTGCGGCCGACGAAGGTCACATACTTCCCGCCTTCCGGCAGCAGCGTGGCGGCACACTGGCCCAGCACCCGCCCGGCGGCCAGGTTGTCGGTTCCCAGGAAGACATAACGGGCGTCGCGGTATTTCTCCCGGTCGATGTCCGAATCGATCGTGATGACATGCACGCCCTTTTTACGGAGCTTTCGCATCTCATCGGCAATCGCCGCGTTGGCGGCATCAATCACCGAAATCCCGATAGCGGCAATGTCGGACTGCGTGCCGTACTGGCGGAGCTTGTCCAGCTGGCCCTGCGGCGTGCCATCGTTCACTTCCATCACGGCCTGCAGCCCGTCATCGGCCAGGTTCAGCTCGCGGGCCGCATCCTGCAGGCCGGAGCGGCAGGCATCCCAGAAGGGGGAATTGCCGTTCGTCAGCAGAATGATCCGCCGCAGGCCGCTGCCGGCCGCCGCCGGGCCGTCTCCCGCAGTCTCCTCCGCGGGCCGATCAGCCGCTGCTTCGGGCCGGGGAGCCGGGGCGGAGCCGCCGCAACCGGGCAGAAAGGCTGTCGCCACAGCTGCCAGCAGGAGGCAGAACGGAACGGCTGCCGCGGCAGGGCGGGGCGGAGGGCAACAGCGGAACTTGGGGCAACAGCGGTTGAGAGGTCGCATGAGTCGTGGATCCCTGCGGGCCTGTGACCAGAGTAGTAGTCAACGCGGTGGCAGCTGCACCTCAGCGGGGATGCGGCGAAAAGCGGCAGATTGGCCGCAGCAGCCTGAGCAGGGAACCAGCAGAGCGACAGGTTCCCATGGATAGAGCGATTCCCGACCGTCACCGCACGAGTGGTATTCCGTCAACGTACCGGTGCAGCGCAGGCAGGTCAATTCCGCGGCCAGCCTTCGATTCTTGCGTTGTCGGAAGTCAGCCGCTAGGCTGAGTCCTGCGGCTGGAACATGTCCCGTTCGGGGAGAGGGTGGCGGTACTCTGTACCCGGACAGACTGCCAGATTCGGCTGACTCAACGGAATGGCCTGACGGGGTATTCTGCACAATCGAGTGAATCTGCAGCCCGGCGGGAAAAAGCGGTTCCCGGATCCCTCCCGCAGTGAATTACAGCACCGGGGCCGGCCGGTTTGGCCCGCCACAACCGACTGCCGATATCCGTCACCTGACCTCTGGCCTCCAACAGGCAGACCTGCTGACGGGCAGGAGTTCTCCAGCGAGACAATACAGCAACCTGTCATTAACCTCAGCAACCTCTGCCGGCGTCTCTCGAGCAGCCGCTCTCTGCCATGAACGGCCCGCTCCTCCAGACAGACGCTCTGCATGTCCCGGTCTGCGGTGGTCGCAGCCGGATTTTTGAGACGAAGACAACTGCGCCCGAAAAGTACGGGCTGGTGAAGTTACGGGAATTCCATGAGCCCGAAAGACGTTCTGACTCTGGTGCTGGCAGGAGGCAAGGGAAGCCGGCTGGAACCGCTCAGCCGCGACCGTGCGAAGCCGGCAGTCCCCTTCGGCGGCGAATATCGGATCATCGATTTCGCGCTGTCTAACTGCATCAACAGCGGTCTCCGCCGCATGCTGATTCTGACGCAGTACAAGGCGGCCAGCCTCGAGCGGCACATCAGCCTCGGCTGGCAGTTCCTGCATCGGGAGCTGGACGAATTCGTCGAAGTGCTCTCTCCGCAGCAGCGGATCGACGAGCAGTGGTATCGCGGCACGGCCGATGCGGTGTACCAGAACATCTATTCCATCGAGAAGCACGACCCGAAATTCGTGCTGATTCTCTCCGGTGATCACATCTACAAGATGGATTACATGGATCTCGTCAAAAGCCACATCGAAGCCGGAGCCGTGGCGACGCTGGCCTGCATTCCCGTCCCGCTGGAGCAGAGCAAAGAATTCGGCGTGATCGAGGTCAACAACGACATGCGGGTGACCGGCTTCGTCGAAAAGCCGGTCACCACCGACCCCATGCCCGGCGACCCCGACAAATTCCTGGCGTCGATGGGCATTTACGTGTTCAACGCCAGTTTTCTGTTCGAGCAGCTGTGCCACGATGCCACCCGCACCAGCAGCGCGCACGACTTCGGCCACAACATTATTCCGTCGATCATCGACGAGCACGTGGTTCATGCCTACCCGTTCCGCGACCGGAACAGCGGACAGACCTGCTACTGGCGGGATGTGGGCACGCTGGATGCCTACTACGAAGCCACGATGGATCTCGTCGCCATCGAGCCCGAACTGAACCTGTACGATCAGTCCTGGGTGATCCACACGTACCATCCGCCGTATCCGCCGGCCAAGACGGTGTTCACCCGCACGGAAGGCCCCAACCGCCGCGTGGGCGAGGTCTTCGGCAGCATCATGTGCCAGGGCGTCATCGTCTCCGGTGGCCGGGTGGAACAGTCGATCCTGTCATCCAACGTGCGGGTCAACAGCTGGGCCGATGTCCGCGAGTCGATCCTGTTTGAAGGTGTGCAGATCGGCCGGCATGCAAAAATCCGCAAGGCCATCATCGATAAGAACGTGAACGTTCCGCCGCGAATGGAAATCGGCTACGACCACGACGCCGACCGCGCCCGCGGCTTCACCGTGACGGAGTCCGGCATTGTCGTGGTCGGCAAGGAAGCCACCTTCG
>JAGQPV010000565.1 GCA_020426545.1 Planctomycetaceae bacterium | reverse complement strand
CCGGTTCCCTCAGCCGATTTCATAACCCGCCCGCTGCTTCCGGATGAGCCACGTATTCGCTTCGCGGTCTTCCGGGAACTGCTCCGCCTCGGGATCCCACGCGAGCGTCCGTCCCAGCCGCATGGCAATATTCCCCAGGTGGCACACAGACACGCTGCGGTGCTGGCTTTCCACATCCGAGATGGGCAGCCGCCGCTCGGCCACGCAGTCGAAGAAGTTGCCCATGTGGTTGACGATCGCATCCAGCTTCCCGGCCCGTTCCGGCCGACTGTGGTTGTCGAAATCGTACAGCGTGAACTCTTCCCGGGTCAGCGGCTTCTCAGCAGCCAGCCCCGCCGGCTCGGTCGCCATGGCTCCCCGGTCAACGAACAGGCGGCCCCTGCTGCCGGTAAACATGATGCCGTTTCGCCCGTGGTCCAGCACGGTCAACGTCACCCCACTGGCAAAGCGGTATCGGGCCTCGAAATCCAGAGCCACGTTATACCCGTCGGCCGTTTCCGGGAAGCGGGCCGTGCCGGAGATCTCCACCGGCTCGGAGCCAATCGCCCAGCGGGCAATATCGATATGGTGCGCACCCCAGTCGGTCATCTGCCCGCCCGAGTACTCGTACCACCAGCGGAACGTATAGTGCGAGCGCTCCGGAATGTAGGGCACCTCCGGAGTCTGTCCCTGCCACAGGTCCCAGTTGAAATGTGCCGGCACCGGCCGGGTTTCAAACGGCCCGCCCACCTTGTTCTTCCCCAGCACCACCTCCACATGCTCCAGCTGGCCGATGCGTCCCTGCCGCACCAGTTCCACCGCCCGCCGAAAGCGATGATCGCTCCGCTGCCACGAACCGACCTGTACCACGCGACCCGTTTCCTGAACCACTTCCCGCAGCCGCTGGCCTTCCGCCACCGTCAAAGTCAGTGGTTTCTCGCAGTACACATCTTTCCCGGCCCGGCAGGCGTCGATCACCATCTTCGTGTGCCAGTGGTCCGGCGTGCCGATCAGCACCACATCCACATCGCTGCGGGCCAGCAGATCCCGGTAGTCCTCGAAAATCCGGGGCGTGCTGCCGAAACTGGCCCGGGCCTGCTCCCGCACATGCCGGTCCACATCGCACAGGGCCACAATATCGCCGTGCGACTGCGCCCGGTGCGTAATGACCGACCCCTGGTACCGCAGGCCAATCGCCCCGATGCCCGCCCGCTCCACCTTCGCCCGCGGCTTGTCCTGGGCGGCCGGCAAACTGCGGATCCCCGACAGACCGGTCCCGGTCAGCCAGGCCGCACTGGCCGCGGCCCCGGTCAGAAATGTACGACGGCTGGTAAGAGCAGGCGACATGAACAACCTTTCCAGCAGAAACCGCAGCTTGAAATTTGCGGACCCTAATGTACCAGCTCGAAGGTGAAAGAGTTATCGCCTTCTTTCACTTCCGCCTTCAGCGGGCTGGTCGTCTGATCGCGGACCGCATCCGGAATGTGCGAGTAGTCGACCGGAGGCGCGGGATTCTCCGGATCAGGATCAAGCGGAGCCGGCGGAATCACGGTCACGGTATAGCGGCCGGCCTCCACATTCTCGAGAGTCACCGAGCCATCCTCTCCCAGCTGGCCGAATGCTCCCCGGCCTTCACTGGCCGCCACCAGCTGCACCGCTCCCGCTGTCACGGCATTCCCGCCCGAGGTGACCTGAATGACCACCTTTCCCGTCACTTTCTCCGGCTCACCGGAGCCACACCCGCACAACAGGCAGGTCAGCAGAACCAGGCCAGCGGTCGAGCCGGGAAACACAGCAGACAAACTCGGAACTGCACGGAGCTGAAAAACGCGATTGATCACGCGAAGTCATCCTGAAAAAAGACACCCGAAACAGAAGCGGACCTCGACCACACTGGTGACGAGGTCCGCGGGAAAGCTGTACCACACAACGTCAGCCCGCCGGCTCAGAATTCTCCAACCACCAGGCCATCAGCCCGGCAGGCCAGCTGTTTGTATGTCACGAAGCTGATGTTCTCCGACAGAAACCGGACTGAGCCATCCGCCAGTGTCACATGCACACCGCCTTCATGGAAGGAATTCAGGACCGTATTGCCCCGGTACACAGTATCTCCCCCAGCGGGAGCGGTCTGCATGTTGATGGTACCGCCATCTCGAATAGTAGTAATACCAGTGCCATAGCAATCCAGGCTGGAGGTAATGTTTGGGGCAGTCTCCGGACGGGTGAATCCACTCCACCCACCATAATAGCCGGACCGCAGATCCTGGCCGTTCACCGAACCCGACTGCTCGCCGATCAGCAGCGTGTTGGATGTCCCGTCGGTGCAGTCACGAATCCGAAACACCTCATTCGGAGCAAACATCCCGTTATTGCAGATGTAGCTCTGCTGGTTGGTCAGCTCGCTGCAGTGGGCTGTCGTCCGTCCCGCCGGGTCAACATAAGCTCCTGCAATCGCCACATAGTCGATCGCCTGCCCGGTGCTGGCGTTATTGGATGTATTCAGGTTGGAATTCACCGGCATGGTGCTGGAGGGGCAGTTGTACAAGGGGACCCGCAGCGTCCGCAGAATCGGGTTGGCATCATAACCCGGTGCCGTGGCCGAACCCCACAAAGTGGCGGAGAAATTCAGCTGGTTGTACGCCGGAGCCTGGTCGAGGTACGCCAGAATCGAAGCCCGCCAGTTGGTGCTGTAATACCGGGAACCAATCGGGAAGCTGGTATAAGTACTCTCGTAGTTGTGCAGGGCCAGGCCAATCTGCTTCAGATTGTTCTTGCACTGGGTGCGGCGGGCGGCTTCGCGAGCCTGCTGAACTGCCGGCAAAAGCAGAGCGATGAGAATCGCGATGATGGCGATGACCACCAGCAGTTCAATCAGGGTGAAACCGGAGCGTAAACAGCCCGGTTTCGAGGACCGACAGCGTAGCCTTCTCATAAATCCATCCCCTTCAGTCAAAGCTGCACCGTACGCCCTTTGAAATGACGAGATCGCGGGCATTTAGAGAACGGGCAACTGTATTCGCTGAGTTGAGATATGCTGATCGCACAAGTTCTCCAGGGAGAGCGGCGAACCAGACTTTACCAGCCAGCCATTGGCCGACATTTCAGGAAGTTCAGAATTGAACTGTGAACCTGACGAAACGTGCTGCGGAATTTTGTGGTCGATGACCGGCAATTGAGAATGCCACGCTACCCATTGGTACAGAAGGGATCGGATAGCCAACACTCCACGGTGACCATCCTGACGACCCGTTCAGGATGTTACAAGGACTATCCTGGAATTATTACGGATTCCCATCAATGAATTTTGTTCCATCGAGCTGCAATTCCCGCCCGGATGCTCGCAGGCCAGCAGGGGATGTTCCCGAATCAAGGGGATTTCAGCAGACCGCAGGCCGGGACACCGCGCACAAGACAGCCCGGCTGAAATCGGAATTCCAACCGGGCGGCAGTGGATCGGGAATGGGACTGAAGTGTCTGCCGGTATGGAGTTGTCAGCAGGAAAGTTGGTGACTGGTCCGAATTTCGGCTCCACTGTCCGGGCCGCGATTCTGCTTCGGGTTCTTTATGGTTTCCCTGCGGGCACCGGCAGCAGCCACAATCGACTGTCGCTGCCACAGACGGCCAGCGACTTGCCATCAGGCAGCCAGCAGCCCGAATACAGCACCAGAGTGTCGAGGCCCAGTTCTTCCCGCAGAGAGACACTGCTCAGGGCCGCACCGCTGGAAACATCCCAGACGCGCAGGCTGCCCGCATAGCCGCATGTCAGCAGTCGGGTGCCATCCGGGCTGAACTGCACCCGGTATATGTCGTCGGTGTGTCCGGTCATCTGGCGGACGGGTTCGCTGCTGCCCACGTTCCACAGCCAGGCGGGACGTTCCATTCCCAGTCCCACTCCGCCAGCCACCACGGTGGAACCATCGGGGCTGAAAGCCACCGTGTACACCGCGTCTTTCGGACCAGTGAACTGCCTGATCTGCCGGCCATTTTCTGCATCGAGCAGACGCACTGTGTGGTCGGCCCCGCCGGTCAACACGGCTTTGCCATCCGGGCTGAAAACAGCCGAATAGACCACATCAGGCTGGGTGGAGAGCGTACGGATCGCTTTTCCTGTTGCCACATCCCACAGCCGCACGGTCTTATCGGCCGA
>JAGQPV010000564.1 GCA_020426545.1 Planctomycetaceae bacterium | reverse complement strand
CTCAACTCCCCTCCCTCCCAGGGAGGGGCCGGGGGAGGGTCAAAGCGAACTGCCACCATAACACAACCGCCGACAGGCCCGATTAGTTAGTCTGTCGGCACAACCGCAAACACCATCGAACGATCAGCCCCTCACCTCAATCCTCTCCCCGCGGGGGAGAGGAGGAAGAAACCAACACCTCACGAAAGCCCGATATGAGCGAAGACTGGATTGCCGACCGGATGCACAAGATCGACGCCTCGGGCATCCGCAAGGTGTTCGACCTGGCGGCCAGCATGGAGAACCCGGTTAACCTGAGCATCGGCCAGCCGCACTTCCCCACGCCGGAGCCCATTCAGGACGCGATGTGCCAGGCCATCCGCGAGGGGAAGAACGCCTACAGCCAGACGCAGGGCATTAAACCCCTGCTGGAGCGGCTGCAGCAGCAGGTGGATGCCGAGTTCGGCCACGCCGACCGCAAAGTGTTTGTCTCCAGCGGGACCAGCGGCGCCCTGATGCTGGTGCTGAGCACGCTGGTGAACCCGGGCGACGAAGTCATCTGCTTCGACCCGTACTTCGTGATGTACCGCCACCTGACGACCCTCGCCGGCGGCAAATGCGTGATGATCGACACCTACCCCGATTTCCGCATCAATGTCGACCGCGTACGGGCCGCCATCACCGACCGCACCAAGGTCATTCTGTGTAACTCGCCTGCCAACCCCACCGGCTATGTGGCGTCTCCCGAGGAACTCCAGGCCCTGGCCGAGCTGGCTGCGGAGAAGAACATCGCCCTGGTCAGCGATGAGATTTACCGCGCCTTCTGCTACGACCGCGAATTCGTCAGCCCGGCGACCTACAACCCGGAAACCATCGTGATTGACGGGTTCAGCAAGTCCCACTCGATGACTGGCCTGCGGCTGGGCTACGTCCACGGTCCGCAGCACGTGCTGCAGCAGATGATCAAACTGCAGCAGTTCACCTTCGTCTGTGCCCCGCACCCCGTGCAGTGGGCCGGCCTCGCGGCTCTCGACTGCGATGTTTCCGAGCACGTGGCCGATTACCGCCGCAAGCGGGACCTGCTCAAAGGCCTGCTGGAAGACGACTACCAGATTGAAGCCGCCGGCGGCGCATTCTACATGTTCGTGAAAGCCCCATGGGGCACCGGCACCGAGTTCGTGCACGAGGCCATCCGCAACGAACTCTTGATCATTCCGGGCAACGTCTTCAGCGACCAGGACACGCACTTCCGGCTGTCATACGCCGCCGAAGACGAAACACTGCACCGCGGCGCCGAGATCCTGCAGAAGCTGGCCCGCCAGGGCGGCCCGACGGCGTGAAGGTGATTCGTCATCCCTGAATCCTGCTCGCTGCTGACGATGTGGGCCGTAGATTGACTGGGCCGCAAGAGATGCCGATCTTCCCGTAGGCTGTGGTTGAGTCTTCGAAACCCAGCTCTTTCGACTCCGGGTGCCATGCCCATAGCCGCGAAGCGGGATGGGCATGTTCCGTCGGATACGGGAATGGATCTTTCGGGTGCCACTGGTGAGGGCATCACTCACCAGTGCTCTTCGCAACCTGCTGTCGAACGTCGAATGCTGCAAGCCAGGTTGAGAACTGTCGGCAAAGACACTGGCGGCCGCGGACGACCGCCAGTGCCACCCAGCAGAAAGTGTGGCCACCATGACCGCCCCGGATCGCTCACCCGTTGACGGGCCCTCCCCTGCCCCGGCGACCGGTGCGGAGGTTCCCGGGACGAAGCCACAACTGTCCCGTGCCCGTCGCTGGCTTAAACGGTGCGGCTGGGTGGTCGCCCTCGTGCTGCTGGTGGTCATCGTCCGGTATGGAGCCGCGCGGTTCAACAGCGGCAGCCAGGCCGTGCGGGTGATGGAACACCCCGTTCCAGTGGCTCCTGCCAATGAGGAGCCGGCCCCCGCGGCAGGCGGTCCGCAGGCAGACAGCACCGGGCAGACCCTGCGGGTGGCTGCCTGGAATATCGCCCACGGACGGGGCACCGGGGCCGACAACCACGCGGGCGGATCGGCCGAGCAGCGAGCTGAGCGGCTGCGGGGAATGGCCGGGTTCCTGCGTTCGGCCAACCTCGATGTGGTTGTGCTCAACGAAGTCGATTTCGATGCGGCCTGGAGTCACGGCGTGAACCAGGCAGCCGCCCTGGCCCGGCTGGCCGGGTTCGGCTGGCATGTGGAGCAGCGGAACTTCGACGTGTTGCTGCCGGGCTATACCCTGCGGTTCGGCAACGCCATCCTCAGCCGCCATCCGATTATTGATGCGCGGCTGGTCGAGCTGCCCGCTTATCGCCGGGTGGAAGCCCTGTTCGCCGGCAGCAAGCAGGCCCTGCTGTGCACCCTCCAGCTGCCCGATGAAACCCGTGTGCGGGTGCTGGCCGTGCATCTGTCGCACCGCAGCGAACACGTGCGGCTGGCCTCGGTCGAGGTGATTCGCCAGCTGGCGGAAGACAGCCAACTGCCGCTGATCGCCGCGGGCGATTTCAACTCGGCCCCGCCCGGCTTCCCGCAGGCCGAGCCGGTGGCCTCGGGCGAAACGGCCATGGGCCGGCTGCTGGAAGGCGGCCTGTTCCGCACGCTGCCGACCGGGAATCCCTCACCTGTCGAACTGACCTGGCCCGCCCTGAAACCGGACCGGTTGCTGGACTGGGTCACCGTCACCCCGCCGCTGAAACTGATGTCAAAATCCGTTTACCCGCTCGATCTGTCGGACCACCTGCCCGTGGTAGTGACCGTCCAGCTGGGTTCGGAACCGGTTGAACCATGACGCGGCGGTCAGTGGGAAGCAGGTTCAGCGACCTGTCAGGTATCAGACAATCAGTCACCTGCCCAAACCTCCAAAGCGGTCAAACCTTCGAATTCAATGTGCCATCCGAAGTCGGGATTGATATCCAGGCCGAGAACCATTGTCCAACGGTCAGGCCCGTCCTCGGTCATGACCTCACGGCTGATCCAGATATGCGGGTTCACCACTCTGGCCCCGCCATTGGCTCTGATATGGCCAATCGTCGGATCGTTCTCCAGTAATCGTTCCGATTCCGCAATGCAGCTTTCCAGCCCATTGAGGATTGTATCTGCCAGCCGGGCTTCCTCGTCAGAGATGGCCGGGACCGGCAAGTCACCGGGAATACATCGAGTTTCAAACGCGATTGCAATCTGGCAGCCCATCAGCCGGAAACGGTCTTCATCAATGACTGCACGCCACGTTGTTCCGCTGACTGGTTCCAGATGCGGCCGGATCGTTGCGTAATCCATGCAGTGTCAGCTCCAGCGAGTCAAGCAGCGTCTTGAGTTCCGGCGGAGCTGTTTCGAGAAAATCCGGGCCGGTGTGGCCGGCGAAGTTCTCCAGCGCCGTCTGAATGCCGATCATCGTGCGGCGAAGCGGGTGGTACAGCATGCTGTCCTCTGCCGACGGTACTTCCACCTGATGGTCTGCGGTCTGGCAACCCGCTCCGACAGTACTGCAGACGAACGGGCCGGTCAATCTGTGGGAAGGAATGTGCCTGCCACCCGTGGTTCCCAACGCCGGGTGCCACTGGTGAGTGCTTCACTCACCAGTGCTCTTCACAACCTGCTGTCGAACGTCGAATGCGTCAAGCCAGGTTGAGAACTGTCGGCAAAGACACTGGCGGCCGCAGACGACCGCCAGTGCCACCCGTCGCGTGCTGGTCCATCGACCACGCCCGTCGTTCCTCCGGGACGTGCCACACGTTGGTTTTCATCGCTGGGACCACACGGGCAGGCCGGTTGCCGGTGCCAGCAGCCGTCATGTGCCACGCGTTCCGGGTGGCACGCCCTGACGCAGGAAGGGCGTGGGCTTTCCCTGGTCTGCCGGGCATGCCCAGCCCTGTCTTCCGGCCTGCGGACTGACTTTCCCTCCCGGGGCGCCTATCATTTGAGGGGTCGGTCGCCGGTCGCATACTGCGGCAGGGCGGAACAGTCCTCAGTTCTGAAGGCAGCGAATGGCGCAGCAGCGGGAATCGAGCCGGGCAAGGTTTGAACGGTACCGGGAAGATCTCCGGCGGCGGTTTCGGGCCGGCGAAACGGCCGGGCCAGCTCATGCTCACGGCGGAGCTGCGCACGGGGGCACCGCTCACGGCGGGCACGGGCAGAACAAAAAGCAGAAGAAGCGGC
>JAGQPV010000563.1 GCA_020426545.1 Planctomycetaceae bacterium | reverse complement strand
AGTGCTGGCCAGTTGCGGCAACATGTCGTCGCCGACGGTGGCGTTTATCCTGCAGCGTCTGCAGTCGGCGGGAGCTGTTGGCCCGTGCGTGCTGCTTGCCTTCGGCCCCGGGCTGACTATCGAAGCGGCGCTGCTGAACCGTTTGCCGCCGGCGGCAGCCACCGCTGTGGAATAATTTGCCCGAATGGCGGCACCACCGCACGCGATCAACCAGGAACCACGGACTGCAGCCCGGTGCTGGAGTTCCGGTAGCGGTTGAGCCGGAACGGGGAAGCCGGAGCTGGGGTAGCCGGTTGCTGAAGACCGGTCAGTGTCGGCGAAAAATGTCGACCGCTGGGTGAAATTCGACTCGGTCATCGAGCGGAAACATGGGGCGGGCACACTTGCTGTGTCCCAGACTGGTCAGCCGGGCGCTGGTGGAACCCGGGGCATCGACGTCGATCAGCTCGGTACACCAGTCGGCGAACATGTGTGGCTCGCAGTGTGGTGACTTGACCACGACCACGTTGAAGTGACGCGGATCCTGTCCATTCGCGTAGAACCAGGAACGATCGAACAGGCTGACTGGTTGCGTGCCGACCACCAGCGTCACGTTATCTGCCTGGAGAACCGCCGTCGGGCCGGAGTCCCAGTGCCAGCCGAACGATTCGCTGCGGAACTGACCGTCCGACAGCGACCGCACGCGGCACGCGAGGGCCAGCGGCTGGAACCGTCCCGGATCGAGGGTACCGCCAATGTTCACCTGGATGGTCGCGCCGAGACCCGCGGCGACGGCCTGCCGGACAGCCGCCGGATCGACGACCGGGGCCAGCACTGTGCCGCGGTAATTCTGCGCGATCAGCTCGCGCACAATCGCGTTGCTGTCGCCTGATGCCCCGGAACTCGTTGCGTCGGCGGCATCCATCAGGGCCACGGTTCCGCCAGTGACCGCAGCCGCCCGTCGTACGGCGTCTTCGAGGCCGGTCAGCGGTACCTGCATTTTCTCATGATGCTGCCAGAACAGGTTCGCCAGTGCGAGAGCCTGTTCGCGGGCCAGCTGTTCGTCGCCATCGGTCACGACCAGACTGTTCGAGCGAAGCTCGGGCACATCGGTGAAGGGGTTGCCCCACATGACGCCCGCCGAGAGGCCGCCGGGGCCGGCTTCCATCTGCTGTGCCAGGCGAATGCATTCGCCGACCGAGCCGGTCTCGGTGATCAGCTCATTGCCGCGAACCAGAGCGGGAATCTTCACCCGTGCGGTGACGGGCCGAACGTCGCCACTGAGCAGCTTCAGCACCAGGCCGGCAGCCCGGGCACCGGTCTGGAAGAAGTCGACATGGGGGTAGGTGTGATAGACGACGACCGCGTCGCTGTGCTGGAGCATTCGGTCGGTGAGGATCCCGTGCAGATCGAGCGAGACCACGAAGGGAATGTCGTCGCCCAGAATGCGACGCGCTTCCTGCAGCAGCCAGCCTTCGGGATCGTCTTCGGTCTCGGCCTGCATCGCACCATGCAACGCGAAATAAGCCGCATCGACCGGACCAGCCTCGGCGAGGTCTGCGAGGAAATCCGCGGAGAGCCGCTCGAAACTCTCTCCGGCGAGAATCCCGCCGGAGGTGTTCGAACTGCCGCCATACGCGGGGATGATTTCGATTCCCGCCTCGGCGTCCAGTACGCTGAGCGCGCCGCCGATCTCCTCCTGCACGCGGCGGTGATAGTCCAGCATTGCCCTGCCCCGCACCACGCGAAAGCCCTCGTAGTGGCTGGGGACGGGATTGAAGGACGAAACCTCCTGCTTGCACTCGGCGACGACGATCCGCGGCATCTGACTCTCGCTGGTGTCCGGGAAAATGACTGTCCGTGACGGCCGCCGCATTCTATCGCGGAGGAGGGCGGCTGTCAGGCAGTCAGTCGCGAGCGTCCCGTGCCCGGCTTCTTTTCGAACAGCCGGTACGGGGACCGGCCGGCCGATACGTATCGGTTTCTGCCCGAACGCCCTCCGGCTGCCGTGCTGGAGGGCGAGGGGAATACCACCCGCTGGCTGCCGTCGGGCCAGCGGGAACGAGACGCTACCGAATCAGAAGCTCGTCGAAGAGTGCTTCGTCGAGGAACTGGAAACCGAGTTCATGTTCCCGGCGACTTCGCGGGCGACAGTAAACTGCGTGGGACGGGCGAGGAAGGTCAGCCGGTTCTGTTCGCTCACGAACAGGTAAGTCCGCTGCTGGTAGAAGGCGGCATACTGATAGGTGCCGGGAATGGCTTTCCCGACCCGCTGCAGGGCGACGAGGTCGCAGCCCATGTGCTGCGGAGCGTATTTTCCGGGTTCGGCGGTGAACCGGGCCCGTTCGGCTTCGGAACCAAACCGGTACACAATCCCGCGGTAGGTGGCTGTCAGATCGGAGCGACCGGAGATCCACTTTTCGTCATCCAGCAGATTCACCGGGCAGAAGCCGGCCAGTCCGGGCTGATCACCAATCTGAGACAGCATGTAAGCGGCTGCCAGGTCGGAGGCCGTGGGGTGAGGGGCATCGACGGGCTGTTTCTTCCCGTTCTTCCCCGCTGTGGAGTCGGCTTCGCCAGCCTGTGCGATCGCAGTCGCCGGTTCCAGCGGGAACTGCGCCGTCACCGCAGCCATGCGGGCCAGCCAGCCGGCCTTGCCGGGCGAACCCACGTAGCTGGCAAGGACTTTCCCCTGCGGGCTGACATACACGTCGCTGGGCAGCGATTCGATGTTGAACCGGGTGACGAGATCCTTGTGATGGTCGGTGTTGACTTTCACCGCAATGACATCGCGTCCCAGTTTGCCGAGGACGTCCTGCTGGCCAAGGATCTGCTGTTCCATCAGACGGCAGGGACCGCACCAGTCGGCGTAGAAATGAACCAGCAGAGGCCGGCCCGTCTCGCGGGACAGCTGCTCAGCCTGTGCAAAATCCTTCAACCAGCTGCCCGACTGCTTCTGTGCTGCTTCAGTCGCCACTCCACTCAGAACAACCAGACAACCTGCCATCACAACTCGAAGCACGTGCATCACCATCTCCTCTGGTGGATGCCTCTTTCCGTGTTCGCCGTGTGATCAGAACCCATTCCGCGCCCGTTACGGCGCACCCCGATCGACAGGATGACTGCAGCCTGAGTGTGAGGTTTCGAGAGGACTGATGCCCAGCCAGACATTACAGTCGTATCAGCAGGCCGTCTCCAGAAGAGGGGAACCCTGGCTCAGTCGAAAGCGGACCCCCGTCCGCCAGCTGCTGTGGCTTGAAAGCCAGACCTTCTATTGGTGAGAGAAAGGTCTGCCGGGCCGGTTCACACAACTCCCTGCGAACCGGAATCTGGATTTGCCGCCGGAGAGAAACTCGAACTCCTCCGCCCTGAACTGTCGAGTTGCGTCATCCGGCTGAGCCATGCATCGCATGGCTGCTTCGGCGACGAAACCTGTCATCTACAGTCGATCCATCTCACCATGACTTGCACTCCGGCAGCACTCACTGCGCAGACCGGGTTGCTGAAGAGGCATGGACAAAATGAACAGGATGGGGATATTACCGGTTGTGGGGCGAGGTGTCAAACTTCCTTCCGCCGGTTTTTCCAGGTTTTTCAACCTGCGCCGGACGGAGCGCCGACCGTTCCCCGAGGGAACTTCAGCATAATCTTCACCCGGCCAGCCTGCAAAAAACTGCCGAACCGTGCGCTGCCGCGGTGCTGAATCACCGGGCAGGCGTCGGTCACGGGGCTTCAGTCGGCGAACTGGCGAACGGACAATTCCGCAACAGGCCGTGGGCGGAACAACCGGCAGGCGGTTTACCAGTCCCGCTGACGTCCCGTGCCGGAGCTGGCCTGACGAACCAGCGTGCCTTCGATATCTTCCACCTTCAGGGCGTGCCGGTAGCGAACGTATCGATCGGCGTTGTCCTGGAAGCGGTCGCGGGTGGCACTGCTGACAAACAGGTGCAGGCGGCCCTCGAAATAGGCGGCAAAGCGGGTACTGCCGGAAATGGCTCTGTCTGTTTCGAACAGGACGACCGGGTCGCAGCCGAGGAACTGGGGCGCGTATTTTTCCGGGTCGGCGAGAAAGGTTTCCTGTTCCTCGCGGTCGGCGAAGCGATACAGAATGCCCTCGTGTTTGACCTGCCTGCCCGGGTCGCCTTTTTTCCAGCGGCGGAA
>JAGQPV010000562.1 GCA_020426545.1 Planctomycetaceae bacterium | reverse complement strand
AAGCCCCTCACCCCAACCCCTCTCCCGGCGGGAGAGGGGCGAGAAAGAAACAGCAGCCTGTGCCGGTTTCAGCACGGCGAACAGAGAGCGGAGACAGACCATGGCACTGATTGAAACACGCGGGCTCACCCGGCAGTACCGCAAGGGCAGTGAGGTCATCACCCCGCTGGACAATGTGGATCTGGATGTCTGCGAGGGTGACTATCTCTCGCTGATGGGGCCCAGCGGTACGGGGAAGACGACGCTGCTGAACCTGATTGCCGGCATCGACCGGCCCACCTCCGGCACGCTGACGGTGGGCGGCGTCGAGATCACGCAGCTGTCCCGCACGAAGCTGGCGGCCTGGCGGGCGGCCAGCGTGGGCTACATCTTTCAGACGCACAATCTGATTCCCGTGCTGACGGCCTGGGAAAACGTGGAGCTGCCGCTGCTGCTGCTGCCGCTCTCCCGGGCCGAACGCCGCCGCCGCGTGGGGATTGCTCTGGATGCGGTGAGCATGACCGACCGGGCCCGGCATTACCCGCGGCAGCTGTCCGGCGGACAGGAACAGCGGGTGGGCATTGCCCGGGCCATTGTGGCCGACCCGAAAATCGTGGTGGGCGACGAACCCACCGGCGACCTCGATCCCGAAACCTCACTGCAGATTCTCGACCTGCTGGATCAGCTGAACCGGCAGCTGGGCACAACGTTGATGGTTGTGACGCACGATGCTTCCGCCGCGACGCGGGCGGGGCGGCAGTACCGGCTCGACCGGGGACGGATGCAGTTGACGGGGGATTCCGTGCCCAGCGGATCCACAGAACTGTTGGCGGCTGAAGCCGCACCCGAAGCCGCCCATACGGGAAGTGAAGGCTGAATCATGAGCAAACTGTTCGGCTATGTGATGAAGACCCTGCTGCGGCACCGGACGCGGACCTTGTTGACGGTCACCGGTTCGGCCGCGGCGCTGTTTGTGTTCTGCATGGTGGCTGCCGTGCAGAAGGGCATGAACGAACTGGCCAGCCGGAACGACCGCTCGCTGGTGGTGTTTCAGGCGAACAAGTTCTGCCCGGCGACCAGCCACCTGCCGCAGGATTACACCCGGGCTATCGAGAAGATTCCCGGCGTGCAGGGAGCGATGCCCGTGCAGGTCTTCACCAACAACTGTCGGGTGAGCCTGGATATCGTGGTGTTTTATGGCGTTCCTCCGCAGCAGCTGCAGCAGTTTCGCGACTTCACACTGCTGGCCGGTTCGTGGGAAGAATTCGAGAAGCACCAGGACGCGGCGATGATTGGTTCGGCCGTGGCGAAGCGGCGTGGGATCGAAGTCGGCGGGAAGTTCACCATCGGCGACGAATCAAAAATGACGGTCACGGCCGCCGGGATTTTCGATTCTCCCGATGTCGCCGAGGAACAGTACATCTACACGCACCTGGAATTTCTGCAGCGACGGGGCGGGCAGAATTCCGTGGGCACCGTCACCCAGGTGGAAGTGCGGCTGGCCGAAGGGGCCGATGTGGAATCGACGTCCGCTGCTATCGACGATCACTTTCGCAGCGGCCAGGTGGAGACCGATACCAGGGCGAAAGGCGTGTTCCAGGCGGCCAGCCTGGGCGACCTGTTTGAAGTGGCGGGCCTGCTGGGTTACCTGGGCTGGGCCTGTCTCGGCGTGATGACGGCGCTGGTGGCGACCACCTCGCTGATGTCGGTGCAGGACCGGCGGGATGAACACGCGGTGCTGAAGACGCTGGGCTTCACCAATGGCACTGTGTTCGGCCTGGTGCTGGGAGAAACATCTCTGCAGGGCCTGCTGGGCGGAATGGCCGGCACGCTGCTGTCGTACGCCTTCCTGTGGTACTGGCCAATGGCGATTGCCGCCGAAGCGGTCTCGGTGAGTTTTTCCCCCGACCCGCAGGTGCTGGGCCTGGGTCTGGCGATCTCCGCGGTGATTGGCCTTCTGGCCGGTATTCCCTCCGCTATCGATGCAGCCCGCCACCCGATTGTCGACGGACTGCACGCGGCCGGCTGAAGCAGGTGCGAGACACCCCGCTGCTTCGGAGGGCTCCATCGCTCCCGATGCGGCCAATCCCTTGTCACCACGCGATGCCAGGGAAAGCAGCCTGCGAGAAACATGCCCACGCAAGCGTGGGCATGGCACACGTCGCGAAACATTGGGGGGCGTCCCAGCAGCTGCTGTTGGCCCTCGCGGATTACGGCATGACGAACTGATGGCCGGTCGGTCGGACTGTCAGCACCGGGCAGGGCGCCTTCCGCACGATTCGTTCCGCCACACTGCCGAGGAGGACATGTGCCAGACCGGAGCGGCCATGCGTGCCGATGACGATCAGGTCGATGTCCTGATCTTTCGCGTAACGGATGATTTCCAGGAAGGGGGGGCCCTGCAGTGTGGCCCGCACCACGGAGGCTGGTGTGCCCGTGGCCGGGTCGGGCAGTTTGGCCAGCGCCTGAGTCGAGCTGGCTTCCAGTTCCTGCAGGTAGTCTCCTGGCGGAGGGAACGCCAGGCCGGGTTCCGGCAGCATGGCCACCATATCCTGCAAGACATGGATCACGTGCAGTTCGGCGCCGAATTTCTCGGCCAGGCTGCAGGCATAGGCCGAGGCCTGGGCGGAACAGTCGCTGAAGTCCGTCGGCAGCAGAATGCGTTTGAGCGTCAGCACGGAAAGTCTCCTGTTCTGAAAATCGGTTGGACCGCTGGTGGCACCTGTCCGGGTCTCAGCAGCTCTGCGACACCGTCCAGGCCCGGTCGTCATTCTACACAAATCGACGGTGGACCACGGCACCTAACGGGGGACGTTTCCCGCTGCAGCAACATTTCCCGTTACCTGGATTCCGGGCTCTCGTTTGTCGGAAGAATCTGCTCCAGCACTTGCCGAGCTGCACGGCGACCCTGCGGATCTCCCTGTTCAGCCAGTTGCTGCAGCTGTTCGAGCAGCTGTCGGGCGGCTTCCGGTGCCGCGATCAGGCTGCGTGTAGCCTGGATGCGTATCTGCCGTTTGTCGCTGTGCAGCAGTTCCACCAGCGTCTCAGCGGCTTCGGCCTGCCGCACACCGATGGCCTGGCAGGCGAGGGCGGCCTGCAGCTGCACCTGAGGTTCGGGATCCTGCAGGCAGACCAGCAGAGACGGTTCCGCGTCGGCAGCAGCCTGACCCATGCGGCCCAGCGAACGGGCGGCCCGCCAGCGGAACTCGGGTTCTTCATCGCCCAGCAGATGAGCCAGTGCCTGTTGGGCTTCCCGGGTGGCCACCGCAGCCAGCGCAGTTTCGGCCGCATCCTGCACGGCTTCTGAGTCGTCGCTCACCAGCCGTTCCAGCAGGCCGGGGACGGCAATTTCCGCGGCAGGCCCCATCGCGGCCAGGGCGAGAGTGGCTTCCTGGCGGACGGATTCATGTTCATCTCGGCCAGCACGAAGCAGCGCCGGCACGGCGGCCGCAGCTTCCGCCCCCATCAGTCCCAGGCCCTGAGCAGCCAGCTCGCGGAAGGTAATCGCCAGGGAATCGGACAGCCCGCTGGCTGCACCGGGGCGGACCGTAAGAAAGGAAATGAGAGTCGGTAGAGACTGAGGCTGGCCAGCGCCGATGCGGGCCAGCGCGTCGATGGCCGCCATCCGGTCACCCGCATCACGGGCGGGATTACGAAGCAGCTGCACCAGCCGCGGAGAAGCTTCTGCCGCGTCCGGTCCCAGCAGAGCCAGAGCACGGGTACTCCAGCTGGCGGGAGAAACGTTGTTCTGCGGGGGCTCATCTAGCAGGCGGGCCAGCAGATCAACAGCGGGAGCGCCCGCCTTGCCGAGGCGGCCCAGTGTCAGGGCGGCGTCGCGGCGGGTGAACCAGGGCACCTGGCGATCAGCGACCAGTTCCATGAGGCCTGGCACAGCTGCGGCGGAACGCGGGTCATTCGGGTCGAGCTGACGGATGCGGTCCCGCCATTCGTCCAGCGTCTGTCCGGCATAGGTGGGGGCAGGCTGACGTTCGTCAGTGGCTTCCGCCGGTGGAGCGCTACGCGCCAGTTCCGGACCGATTCGCCGGAGCTGTTCTGCGAACTCCGTACTCCCCGCCTCCGCGGGCCGGGGCAACGGAGGAATGTTCTCAGCCGGTTCGGGCAGCCTCTGAAAGGCCACAGCAGCTGAAATCAGCAGGCCAAC
>JAGQPV010000561.1 GCA_020426545.1 Planctomycetaceae bacterium | reverse complement strand
CGACAACCGGCAGCCACACGGCCAGGTCAGCGGGAATCAGGCTCAACTGGCCGAGGTACAGCGTCGCCTGAGTCGCACCGTACACCATGCCGAGCACACCGGTGGACAGGGCCATGTTGATCACCAGGCTGCGGCTTTCCCGGCGGACAATCAGTGGCACCGCGATAAAAATCGCCACCAGATTGAGCAGAGGCATCGTCAGCCGGCTGTGCAGATGAACCAGCTGGGCCTGTACCGAGGTCACACCCGAAGCCCGCCGCTTGAGGCGGTCAATCAGTTCCAGAGTCGACATGTATTTGAAGTTGCGGTTGCGGTTGAACAGCTGGTTCGGGCTGACGTCCGTCACCACGAAGACATCATTCCGGCCGTCCACCGGCAGCACAACCGACCGGCCGGCTTCTGTCAGTTTGATCTCGTCAAAGCCGGGGGAGGGCTGATGCATCTGCCAGCCTGAGGGCCGATCGCCAATCGCCGGTTTCCAGGTGGCTTCCTCGGCTTTCAGGGTCGTCAGTTCGGAAACCAGCCCCGACAGGGGTCCGGCCGTCGGCAGCACGATCGTGGCTCCCGCCATCCGCCCGGTGCCCAGCAGCAGCTTTTCACCATCCAGATGCACGTGCGTGCGGCGATCGTACACGGGTTCAATCTGCTTGCTGGCTTCCTTCCCGCCAGAACGGGGAGCCTGAATCATCTCGTACACCCGGGGAATCAGCAGTTCCTGATTGGCCAGCAGCAGGCCGCTGACCAGCACCGTCCCCACCACAAGGGGCCGCATCAGCCGCAGGGTGGGCACGCCGGCAGCCAGCACGGGGTACAGCTCGGAATGTTTCAGCAGCAGGGCGAAGACAACCATCACCGCTGTGACAGACAGAATGGCGCCCGTCATGTCGAAGAACACCACCGACTGGCAGCTGTAATAGGTCAGCAGGAAGGCGGCGATTTCGCCCACGCCTTCCCGGCCTTCCTGAAAGCTGTCGATGTTCGTGAACCCATCGATCACGATGAACAGGCCGAACATCGTGCAGAACAGCACGAAGAAGACATGCATGTATCGACGGAACAGGTAATAGTCGAACGTGTTCAGCACGGTCTTGCTGCTGCCCCCGGTCAAGATGACTCCGCTCGTCAGCACACGTCAGGAAACCCCGGACGCCGGCCCTGCGATGCGGGCGAATTCAACCTGTCCATCAGAATGTAGCGGGTGAAGACTGGCATCCGGACAGCCTCTGCTGCACCATCAGCCCCGGGGCGGAATGCAGCTGTCAATTGCCGGCAGCCGGAACGGCTCGCGTTGCGAGGAAGTGCGTACGCCCTGACAGGGGGAACCGCCTCGCCCGGGTGGAAATGTGAACTGCAGCCGCGGGAACCGGCGGAAAGATGAACCCGCCAGCGCAGCCGGCCTGAGCCAGCGCGGGATTACAGTTCAAACGGCCCGAACGGTCAAGACCGGCCCGGAGCACCCAGCGGAAGGCGTTGAACACCAATCGTTTATGCACCGCCGGGCGGGCCGGCCTGCAACCTGCTGACGGGCCGGTCCGTGGGATTGTCCCTTGAGACGCGGCTTTTTGTGCACCGGTGTTTCGGTTCATTGGTTACAGTAGTGCTGGCCGCCGGGGCAGCTGATCTTCAATCGGCCTGCCTGCCTGCCGCGGCCCATGTTGTCTGTACGCAATTTTGTGTCTGATCAACCAGGCCGGAAAACCAGCCTGAACCAGGTTCGCTCATCGTGAACCCGGTTCGCCGGCCTCAGCCCGTCCCGACTGGCCACGGTGCCAGTCCCCTGCATGCCACTTGATTCCCGTCGTTCTCCGCCACCCCGCACCTGGCGGACGATGCTGAGTGATAACGAACTGCTGCTGTTCGACTTTCTGGCAATGATGGCGGCGGCCTACCTCGGTCTCCTCCGCCGCTGCGTGTATGATCTGCATTTCAACTGCGGGTATACGCATACGCTGTCAGACGGCCAGCTGCTGCGGACCATCAACCGGTTGGCTCGGCAACAGCTGATTGCCATTCACACTGACCCCTATGACGGGGATCCGCCGGAGGAACCCCGGTCGTGGGTGATTGAACTGACGTCTGCCGGGGGTGAACTGTGGGAACAGGAGCGGCTGCCCCGCTGGTCCACTTTTGTGAGACAAACCGTGGGATGGGCTCCATGCATTGATGAGCCGATCACTTTTGCTTCCCCGTCGAGGGCTGCTCTGCAGGACTTCATCCGGGTGAAGACCGAGGCCGGCTTCTGGCAGCTGCGGGAACGCGATATCCAGTGGGAGCGGCAGCGGGATTTCCGACTGCTGGGCTGGAAGCGTTTTCCTGAAGCCTGGACGGCCTCGTTCCGTGAAGAACAGTGCTTCCGCAGATGCAGGAACTGGGAGTATCTGGAAGAGCACCGTACCTGGTGGAGATCAATCATCGACACACCACCCCCTCCGCGCGACGCTGAAAACCTGGACGAGGAATTCTGAGCGGCTGGCGGCTGGCAGTCGGTGGCACATGGGCCGCTGCGAAGGGTGTTCGCCGGCGCCCCTGCGTTTGACCGGGAACGGGTGTTCGTCCATCATGCCTTCACTGCTGGTAATGGCAGTTGTGGCTGGCACGAGTTCAGTCAGCCTCCCGCTCGACCGACTCTCCTCTCATGCAGGACGACAGATGACCTTGCCTTCCCGACTGCTGGCCCCTGTTCGGCTGCTGGCCGCTTTTCTGCTGTGTTCGTCGCTGGCTGTTTCCGGCAGTGCGGCCGAACCGGACGGCAGTGGAGTGCTCGATATCGGTTCGCGGCTGGAGCCGCTGTTCGATACCCATCTGATCGACCGGCAGGTGAATGTCCGCCTGGAGATGCACCGCCCGGTGGCCCGGGAAGTTTCCCTCGTGCACGACGAACCGTGGGAAGGGAACACGTCCGGCTACCATACCGTGCTGCAGGATGGCGACACGTACCGGATGTATTACCGCGGGCACGCGATGGACTACTCCGGCAAGCTGAAGATGGCTCATTCCGAAGTCACCTGCTATGCGGAGAGCAAGGACGGAATTCACTGGACGAAGCCGAAGCTGGGTCTGTTTGCCTGGGAAGGCTCGAAGGAGAACAACATTGTCTGGCACGGGCGGGGGAATCATAACTTCTCGCCGTTTATCGATACGAACCCCGCCTGCCCGCCCGAGGCCCGCTACAAGGCCATTGGCGGAACGCACATTACCGGGCTGATTGCGTTTCAGTCGGCCGACGGCATTCACTGGTCGGAAATTCGCGAGGAACCCGTCTTCACGGAAGGCGCCTTCGATTCGCAGAATGTGGTGTTCTGGAATGAGCACCGCGGCCGGTACGACCTGTATTTCCGCTTCTTCACCGGGAAAGCCCTGGGAGCCGGGCTGCGGTCGATCGGCATGTCCTCCTCCGATGATTTCCTGAGCTGGAACGAGCAGCGGGAGCTGGACTATTCCGGTTCGCCTCCGCAGCAGATGTATACAAACCAGGTGCAGCCCTACTTCCGGGCGCCGCATGTGCTGGTCGCCTTCCCCACCCGGTACGTGGCCCGCGAGCTGACGGAACATGTCAGGCAGCTGCCGCCCCTGCCGCTGCGGACGAAGATGACCGACTCGCTGAAGCGGGTGGGTTCCGATCTGACGGACGTGGTCTTCATGACCAGCCGGGATGGCCTGAAGTTCAACCGCTGGGATGAGGCCTTTCTGCGCCCCGGCCCGCAGGGTCAGGGCCAGTGGATGTACGGCGATCAGTACCTGGCCCTGGGCCTGGTGGAGACAGCACCGGCGATTGAAGGCGGCCCGCGGGAGGTTTCGCTGTACAACACCGAGAACTCCTGGCGGGAGAACCGGCGGCTGCGGCGGTATTCTCTGCGGACGGACGGTTTCGTCTCCGTGCGGGCTCCCTATGCCGGCGGCGAGTTCACCACCCGGCAGATCACCTTCAAAGGCAGACAGCTGCAGATCAACTACGCCACTTCGGCAGCCGGCTCTGTGAAGGTGGAGATTCAGCACCCGGATGGCCGGCCCGTCAGAGGCTTCTCACTGGCCGACAGTGCCGAGATGTACGGCGACTCGATCAACCATGTGGTGACCTGGCAGTCCGGCAGCGATGTCAGCCAGCTGGCCGGCATGCCCGTGCGGGTGCGGTTCGTGCTCAGCGATGCCGACCTG
>JAGQPV010000560.1 GCA_020426545.1 Planctomycetaceae bacterium | reverse complement strand
CCAGAACCGGACGACGATTTTGATTTCATGGTCTCCGCGGAACAGAAAGTGGTTATGCAGCGGGCTGCAGGCAATCAGGCGGCGGCCCGTCATGCGGAACCAGCCGACCTGCAGAATCACGCTTAATGTTTCGATGACAAACACTCCGCCAATCAGCACCAGCAGCACCTCCTGGCGAGTGGCCAGCGCCGCCAGAGCGAGCAGTGCGCCCAGTGGCAGAGAACCGGCATCGCCCATGAAGACCTGGGCCGGGTAGCAGTTGAACCACAGGAAGCCCAGCATGGCTCCCACGAGGGCTCCCATCACGATGCACAGTTCGCCGCAGCCGGAAATAAACGGGATCGACAGGTAGCTGGCCATGATGGAATGGCCGGCGAGGTAGGTTAAGGCGACCAGGGCCGAGCCGGCGAAAATCAGGCAGCCGGTGGCCAGTCCGTCGAGTCCGTCGGTCAGGTTGACGGCATTGGAGCTGCCCACCGTGACCAGCATGCTCCACGCGATGAAGCCAATGCCCAGTGGCAGGGCGAAACCGCCCAGCGGCCAGACGAAATCCGTTCCGCCCGGTTTGGTGTTCTGTTCGAAATACAGCCCCGTGCCGATGATTGCAGCCAGAATCAGCTGAACCAGCAGCTTGCGGCGGACAGTCAGCCCGTTCCGCCGGGTGCTGAGTTTGACCCAGTCGTCGTAAGCACCCAGACCGGCGAAACCCAGAGCGGTCAACAGCGCGAGCTGCACGTAGCGGCTGGCCGGGTCGCCCCACATCAGGATGGACAGCACAATCACGCCGATAATCAGCAGCCCGCCCATGGTGGGCGTGGTGTTCTTGCCTGCCTGCAGCTCGTTCAGTCGTTCCGAAGCACTGTCGACCCGCTCGGGGAACCGCTTTCGCAGCTGGCGGATGGCAATGGGCCCCAGCAGAATGCACAGCAGGAACGCGGTCAGGCTGGCGAGGGCCGTGCGGACGGTGAGGAAGACGGTCGAATCGCCCGAAGAGAGCAGTTCGAGCCGCTCCAGGAACGGCGAGAAATGGTGAATCAGCCAGACGAGCATGGGTGTGAAATCAGGTGAAGAAGGTGTCCGGTCAGCCGCCAGCGGGAACGGAAGGAACCTGTTCTGACCGGGAAGCGGAATTCCGTGCGGGGCCGGAAAGGTGCTGCATGCCGGGCTGGGCCGGGCTGAGCTGTTGCGGGTGAGCAGTGTCTGACTGGAGCGATGCCCGCTCCGTTGTGGCAGCAGGATTCGCCGCGGAAGCTGCCCGGGCGAGGGCCTGTTCCCGCAGCCAGCCGGTGACGCGTTCCAGCCGCATACCGCGGGAACCTTTGACGAGAATGGTGTCTCCGTCGCCCAGCCAGTTTTCCAGGGCCGAGGTCACCGTGCCGATTCTCTGTCCGGCGGCAATCTGTACGGGCTGCATGCCGGCGGCCAGGGCGCCCTGCTTCACCTGAGAAGCAAACTCGCCGCAGACGGCCAGCAGGTCGATTCCGGCCCGGGCGATCTGCCCGCCGAGGTCGAAGTGGCAGTTCGCTGCCAGCGGGCCCAGTTCCAGCATGTCGCCCGCGACAAAGATTCGCCGTCCTTCGCCCGCGGGCTGCCGGGCAGCCAGCAACTGGCTGGCGGCGGTCATCGATTCGGGGCTGGCGTTGTAGCTGTCGTCGATCACGGTCCACGGGCCGATGGTCTCCAGCCGGCACCGCCCCGCGACGGGAACGAACTGGCGTAATCCTTCGGCCACGAGGGCCAGCGGAATGCCGAATTCACGGGCCACGGCCACCGCCAGCAGGGCCGGAAGCAGGAAGTGGCGGCCGGGGACATTCAGTTCAAACCGGGTGGAGTCGACCGTGAACCGCAGCTGGTTGGCGAAGAATTCGACGTCCGTGGCCCGCAGGCTGTTATGCGGCTGTTCGCCGGCGAGAATCACACGGGCACTGGTCCGCCGGGCCATCGCCCGCACAGCGGGATCGTCTCCGTTGAGTACGGCCAGGCCATCTGCGGGCAGGGCGGCCACCAGACTGCCTTTCTCGTGAATGATCTGTTCCCGACTGCCGAAACCGGCCACATGGGCCAGCCCCACGGCGGTGATGACGGCGATTTCCGGCGTGGCCAGCCGGGCCAGCCGGGCGATTTCACCTGATTCCGATGCACCCAGTTCGAGCACGGCGAAGGCGTGAGACCGTTCAATGCCGCACAGGGACAGCGGCACACCCAGGTGGTTGTTCCAGTTCCGTGGGCTGCGGCTGCCCCGCAGGGTTGTGGACAGAGCGTGCCACAGGAGTTCGCGGGTGGTGGTTTTGCCCACGGAGCCGGTGACGCCGATCACCCGGGCCGGCTGCTGCTGGCGGTACCAGGCGGCAAACCGGGTCAGAGCCTGTTCGACCGCGGGCACTCTGATGGCCGCCTGCGGCAGCTGCCGGAAGACGGAGTCTTCAGAAACCACACAGGCCCGCGCGCCGCGGGAGAGTGCCTGAGCAGCGAAACTGTGGCCGTTCTGCCGGGAACCGGGCAGGCACCAGAAGACTTCCCCGGGACGAACGGTCCGGCTATCGATGCTCATTCCGGTAACCGGTTCCGTACTGCGCAGCAGCGAATCTGCCGCGGTTCCGTTGCAGGCGCCGATCAACTGATTCAGCAGAACAGGCTGCATCTGTGTTATCCAGGAAGGGTCGGTCTGTGGGACGTCTCGATACGCTTTTCCGTCGATCGGGAAATATTTTCAGGCACATTCGCGAACAGGGAGCGGCAGGCTGTGCTTTGGTGCCGGAATACGGGCATGGGCTCCATCCCGCCGCCATCGTTCGGCCACGTTGCGGTCGCAGAAGGGGATGCGTTCCGTCCCGATGATCTGCATGGCCTCGTGTCCTTTGCCAGCAATCAGCACGCTGTCGCCCGGTCGGGCCTGTTCGAGGGCCCATTCGATGGCGCGGGCCCGGTTCAGATCGATGCGGGCCGGCTGGCGTTCGGCCGGAAAGCCCTGCAGCAGGTCGGTCACAATCTGCTGGGGTGATTCAGTCCGGGGGTTGTCGGTCGTCACGATGGCCAGGTCGGCCAGTGAGGCAGCGCTGGCCAGCAGGGGCCGTTTGGTGCGATCGCGATCTCCGCCTGCGCCGAACACGCAGAACACGCGGCCCGGTGTCAGTGATTTCAAAAACTGCACGCAGCGACGGAGGGCATCGTCGGTGTGGGCATAATCGACGAAGACGGTGCCACTGCTGCCGCACTCGACCCGGTCGAGCCGTCCCGGAATACGCACCAGCCGCTCGATTCCGGCGGCAATCTGCGGGGCGGTGGCTCCCAGATGCCAGGCAGTGGCCGCAGCCAGCAGGCAGTTGCTGACGTTATGTTCGCCCACCAGCGTGGTCTTCACCCGGCTGCCGGTGCCATCGGGCAGGTGGAATGTGAACGTGGTGCCCGACAGAGAGCAGTGTTCGACCGTGGCGGTGGCATCGGCCGGACCGCTCAGGCTGCAGGTGATGATCGGCCGGTCGGACGTCTCTTTCATTTCCTCCAGCAGCTGCCGGCAGCCGGAGTCGTCGATATTGACTGTGACGGGGACATGCGGCCGGCAGCAGCTGAAAATCTGCTGTTTGGCCTGGCGGTAGGCGGCGGCCGTGCCGTGGTAGTCGAAGTGGTCCTGAGTGATGTTGGTCAGGACGGCGGCTGAAAGCTGCAGGGCAGCGGCCCGGTGCTGTACCAGCGCGTGGCTGGAAAGTTCCAGTGCGGCGTGGGTGGTGCCGGCGACCCGCATTCTCTGCAGCCAGGCGGCCAGTTCGCGGGCATCGGGCGTGGTGAGTGTGGCGGCTTCCGCGGTGCGGCCGTCGTCGTATTCGATGGTTCCCAGCAGGCCGGTCTGATGGCCGGCTTCCTGCAGAATGGAACGCAGCAGCCAGGTGACGGTGGATTTGCCATTGGTGCCGGTGACACCGGTGAGGGACAGATGGCGGGCCGGGTGTCCTTCGATGGCTTCGCACAGCAGAGCATAGGCCTGCCGGACATCCGGAACCACACATTGGGGCACGCTGACGTGCGGCAGAGGTCGATCGACCAGGACGGCTGCCGCGCCACGGGCGATGGCATCGTCGATGAAATCGCTGCCGTTGCACCGCTGGCCACGAACCGCGGCAAAGACGGCACCGGCAGTACAGTCGGTACTGCAGGTGGTTGCCTCC
>JAGQPV010000559.1 GCA_020426545.1 Planctomycetaceae bacterium | reverse complement strand
AGAGCATCAGGACCGGATTGGGCGGCTGTTTTACTTCGGTCTTTATTCGGACGAGCAAGGTCTCGGCTGGGATCCGGAAGACGTCACCGACAGTGCGGCACCTGAGTACTCGGTGTGGGAGATGCGTGACGATCTTACAGAGCACCCACGAGGACGGAACTTCCGGGTGGCACTTGAGGAGATGTGCGAACCGTTGTTCGCCAATGACAACGATCCCGAACTCGCCGAGATTGGTCCATGGCGTGGATTTCAACCCGCTCCATTTCCCGGCTTTCAGTATTGACGTTCTTTAAACCAGGTAGCGATAAGGCACCGAACATGAATCAGACAGAATGGCAAAAGACTGTGAAGACATGGCAGGTCAAACGAGGCAATCAGTTCGAAGTCTGTGCGGGTCGGGGGCACTTCCCGCACCATCGATAATCTGGTGGTGTAGTGCAGCATTCGCCGATAGCATGAAGCGGAATCGCTGCCCGAGGGGCCGGGTCAGGAACGTCGCCAGTTTGCTGGTCAACCGGCTGCCTGACGTACGCCAGACTCTACAACGGATCTTGTCCCTTTGATGTGAGATTTGCCATGCAGATTCGCGACTGGCAGGAATTCTACGACTCGCTCGTGATCGACGTTCAACCGCCCGAAATGGAAATCTGGCGGCCTACTGTCGCCGACCTGGATGCCTTTGAGAGTGAAACCGGTTTCAAACTGCCGCAAAGCTACCGCGAGTTCATTCTCGTCTTCGGGCCGGGCACAATGGCCGGGGCGATAGAGATTGCGGCGCCCGGCTACCCTGCCGAAGAGTCCTTCTTTAACCTTGCTTATCGCAATACCAGGCGGGAATCACCGTCTGACTGGCCGGAAGAGCAGCAGGACCGGATTGGGCGGCTGTTTTACTTCGGTCTTTATTCGGACGAGCACGGTCTCGGCTGGGATCCGGCAGAGGTTACCGACAGTGCGGCACCTGAATACTCGGTGTGGGAGATGCGTCAAGATCTTACGGAGCACCCACGAGGACGGAACTTCCGGGTGGCACTTGAGGAGATGTGCGAACCGCTGTTCGCCAATGACAACGATCCCGAACTCGCCTACCGTCCCTGGCGTTCGTTCGAGCCGGCTCCGTTTCCGGACTGATTTTATTAACAGTGACATTGCCGCCTGTTGAAAGTCACTGATCATGAATCAGAAAGAATGGCAGAAAACTCTGCAGTCCTGGCAGGTCAAACGGAAAGAGTCAACGCTCTACGCCGAGCCATCGACCAGCGAAGAACTGGACGCCTTCAAGCAGGAATTCGATCTCCGCCTGCCGCCGAGTTACCGGGCGTTCGCCTCGGTGGTGGGACCGGGCACACTGGCCGATCTGTTCCGGATCGAGACTCCGGTGAATGGCCGTTCTAACCTGGACCTCACGGACAGCCATCGGAGCAATCAGGGAGGCTGGCCAGGCTACTTTGATTTCACGGACCCGTCTGAGGCTTCCACCGAGGTGCAGCGGATGGTCCGCATTGTCTGGTTCTCCAGCACATTTCGAGGTGACATGTTTGGCTGGGATCCCGAGGATTCAACTGCCGGCACTGGTGGGGAGTGCGGAATCTATCTGCACCGCCGCACAGGGCCTTCCGACGCCACAGAAGAGATTGCGTCCACGTTTGACGAATTCATTTTCGAGTTCTGCCTGGGGCCGAAGTACTACGAGTTCTTTCCGCACGACTCGACCGACCCCAAAGACGAAGACTATCCGTTTTCGCAGCCCCGGGAGTCGTACTCTCTCTCTTTGCACCGCACCCCACCATCGCAGTCTGTCAATCTGCCGGAACCGACCGGCATCGTGTCGTCGCCCGAATACTGGAAGCAGCTGCGAGCCAGTCTGGAGGTGAAGAACGTCGATAAACCCCTCGGGCCGCCATCGGAACAGGCGATTTCGGAGTACGAACAGGCCATTGGACTTGTTCTGCCCCAGGGATACAGGGAGTTTCTGAGCGAGTTCGGACCGGGGCTGCTGGGCCGCCGATATCACATTACCGCTCCCGGCAATCCGGACCGCGGTTACTGGGTCGATCTGGCCGAGTGCAACTCCGATTTCCAGGAGGGTGAGTATTACGAGGCAGAAGACTGTGATGACCCGGAACTGGTCCGCCGACTGGTGCCCTTCTGTTCGAAGGAGGACAGGGACTACCAGGGCTATATCGCGTGGGATCCCCGGGATGTGCGGAATTCGGAGGATCATGAGTACGCCATTTACGACGCGAGCGGACCAACCTTTCTCGCCGCCTCGTTTGTGGACTTCATCGAGAACGTGGCCCTTTCCGATTACTGGGAGCAACGTTACGGATCCAGGGGTGTTGCCGGCCCGCACCGCGAGTTCCTTCCGGTGCCTGCCGAAGAGTAGCGGGAACTGTTGAACAGGCAGTCGACTGGAGTGCGGGGGCGGACACACGAATGGGAGTATTTCAATTGACAGCCAATCGCTGGGAGAGCCTGCTGAACGAGATCGAGATCATCAACGGGCCAATCAAATGGGTGCCGAGTACAGAGCAGCTGGACGAGTACGAAGCGGAGACTGGTTTCCGGTTGCCGGCAAGCTACCGCGAGTTTGTGCAGTTGTTCGGGGCGGGCACTCTCGCCTGCGACTTTCTCGTCTGCAGCCCCGCGTCCGGTGAAGGCAGACGCGTGGATTTACACACCAGCAATCAGTTCGTGCATGCGTGCATGGAAGACGAACTTGAGGAGTACTGCGATGACCCGGAATTGTTCCGGCGATTGCACTTCTTTTCCCAGTCTGGTGAACATGAGGAAGACTTTGGGTGGGATCCGACGGACATCACGGTCGATGGCGAATATGCCGTCTATGTGATCTACAGCCATTCCATGAAGATCGAGAGGATCGCAAACAGCTTCGAGGAGTTTGTACGGGAAGTCTGTCTTGGCCCCGGCTACTTCTCTTACTTCAAGATCGACACATGGGTGAATGCCGTTCCGCAGAACAGTTTTGAACCGGAGAGAGATTGATTCACTGGTCATGGCGGCAACTCTGCAGTCGGGCCTTCCATCACGCGGCAGAGGTCCGGGCCGAAGTTCCGTGCAAACAGTTCAATACCTTCAGCAGCACAGGGAAAGTCATTCATGGGGCTGGAACAGTTCGACAGGCAGATCAATTCAACGGATGAACTCGCAGCCCTGATCGGCCAGCCGAGCGAGCTGGTGATCCGCAAGCAGCTGCCCGCGCTCGACAGCCACATGCAGGAATTCCTCGCCACGTCGCCGTTCGTGCTGCTGGGCACACTGGGGGCGGATGGCCGGCTGGATGTTTCTCCCCGGGGCGACTTCCCCGCGGTCGCCCGCGTGCTGGATCCCGGCACGCTGGTCATTCCGGAACGCAAAGGCAACCGGCGGATCGACAGCCTGCGGAACATTGTGGAGACGGGCCAGGTCGGGCTGCTGTTCATCACACCCGGCACGGGAGAGACGCTGCGGGTGAACGGCCGGGCCTGTGTCCTGCAGGATGAAGACGTTCTAGCTTCGCTGGAAGCGGGCGGTGTGCAGCCGGTGGCGGGCATTGGCGTGGAAGTCGAAGAGTGCTACTTCCAGTGTGCCAAAGCCGTCATCCGTTCCCGCCTGTGGCAGGATGCCGGAGCTCAGGCCCAGGCCGGTGCGCGAAAGTTCGCTGAAATCCTCGCCGAGCAGACCGGCCTCGAACAGCAGTCGGTCGACGAGCTGCAGGAACGGATTGCCGACTCGTACCGCAATATGCTGTACTGAACTCACGGGAGGGAGTCATCCCACGGCAGCGGCAGGCTGCTGGTGTTCCACCTGGAGCAGCTGGCCGGCGATGACAGGGTGGCATGCTCCACGCCTGCGCGGGTATGTCTTCTGAACTCTTGATACCGCACTCTCATGGAACATGCTCATCCTGCCTGGCGGGCAGGGGCATGACATACGGACCGCTGATATGCCGACGGATGATGAGTTAAAGCCGCGGACATCGGCTGCTGCCGGATCAACTCGCGTGGCCGGGATTGTGCTGTGCGGCGGCCGCAGCAGCCGCATGGGCCAGCCGAAGCATCTGCTGCCCTTTGGTGACGAAACCATGCTGCAGCGGGTGGTTCGCACTTTGTCGGCGGTGGTGTCGCCGGTGGTGGTTGTCGCCGCCCGTGGACAGCAGCTGCCGGA